>JANJTH010000123.1 GCA_024711205.1 Planctomycetota bacterium
GGCGCGGCGCCGTCACCCGGCGCGGCCGCGCCGGGCGCGGGCGCCGCGCAGGCCTCCGGCGCGGGCTGGTGGGAGGCCGACGCGGCCGGGCTCGGCGACGCGCCCGAGGCGCTCAAGCGGGCCTTCGCCGAGGAGCGCCGCATGCGCCAGGCGCTCGAGCGGTTCCTCGAGCTGCCCGAGGGGTCGTCGGTGGGCGACGTCGCGCGCGCGGGCGCGCTCGAGCGCGAGGTCGAGGCCCTGCGCAAGAAGGTCGCCGAGCTCGAGGCGCGCCCGGCCGGGCCCGACCCGGAGTCGGTCGAGCGCATGCGGACCGAGCACACGGCGAAGGTCGTCGAGCTCGAGAGCAAGGCCGCCGCGGCCGAGGCCCGCGCCGTCGACCTCGAGGGCCGGCTCAAGGACCGCTCGGAGCAGGCCAAGCGCGAGGTCGCGCGCGCGCGCGAGACGGCCCAGCAGACGATCGACGAGCTCAAGGCCCAGCTCGAGGCGGCCCAGCAGCAGGCGAACGAGCTCGCCTCGGGCGGCGACGCCGCGCTCCAGGGCGCCCAGGACCGCGTGGCCGCGCTCGAGCAGGAGCTGGCCGGCGTGCGCGAGCGCCTCCAGGCCGCCGAGCAGAGGGCCGACGACCTGACCCAGGAGCTCGCGACCACCCGGGCCGCCGCCCCCTCCGGCGGCGGCGAGGTCGACGCGCTCAAGGGCCAGCTCGCCGACGCCCTCGCCCAGGCGGCCCACTGGGAGGAGGAGCACCGCAAGGTCGTCCAGGAGATCGACGAGATCTCCATGGAGCAGATCGAGATCGAGGACGAGCTCAAGCGCCAGGTCGAGGCCCTGAAGGCCCGCCTCGGCGAGGGCGACGACCCGCCCGACGGCGAGGCTGCGTTCGAGGGGGCCTGAGGGCCGGCCCCGGCGCGCACGGCGCGCGCCGGGCGCTTGGCTGCGGCGAGTAGGCGAGGCCCCTGCACGACCGCGGGAGCGGGAAGGAGGGGCGAAGCTCGACGCCACGGGCCGCTCGAAGGGCGAGGCCCTTGCACGACCGCGGGAACGGGAACGGGAACGGGAACGGGAAGACCCCGGAACCGCGACCCGCTTGGCCGCCCTCGCGGGCCGAGCGCGTCGATCAGGCGTAGTCGAGCACGTCGTGGAGCCAGCGCTCCGCCTCGGCGACGGAGACGCCGAGCCGGTGCGCGTAGTCCTCGACCTGGTCGCGGCCGACCCGGCCGACGGCGAAGTAGCGGGCCTCGGGGTGCGCGAAGTAGAGCCCCGAGACCGAGGACGCCGGGTCCATGGCGAGCGAGTCGGTGAGCGCGATCCCCGTCGCGGCCTCGACGTCGAGCAGCGCGAACAGCGGCCGCTTGAGCCGGTGGTCGGGGCAGGCCGGGTAGCCCGGCGCCGGGCGGATTCCGCGGTAGCGCTCGCGCAGGAGGTCGGCGACGGGGAGCGAGCCCGGCTCGTCGTAGCCCCACAGGGCGCGCACCCGCTCGTGGAGCCACTCGGCCTGCGCCTCGGCGAGGCGGTCGCAGAGCGCCTGGAGCATGATCGCGTGGTACTCGTCGTGGTCGGCCCGGAAGGCCGCGAGCGCGGCCTCGTGCGCGCGGCCCGTCGTCACGGCGAACGCCCCCACGTGGTCCACGAGGCCCGCCTCGCGCGGGGCCACGTAGTCGGCGAGCGAGACGTGCGGGCGCTCGCCGCCGGCGCCCGGCGCGCCCTTCGCTTGCTGCTGGCGCAGCATGGGGAAGCGCGCGCGCTCGCCGCGCCCGTCGTCGGTGAGGACGACCACGTCGTCGCCCTCGGCGACCGCGCGGAACAGCCCGAACACGCCCGCGGGCGCGAACCAGCCCGCGGCGAGCCCGCGCGCGAGCAGGCGCTCGGCGTCCGCCACGAGCTCCCGCGCGCGCGGCCCGCGCTCGGGGTCCTCGAGCACGCCCGGCCAGGTCCCGCGCAGCTCCCACACGTGGAGGAACGGCGTCCAGTCGATGTACCGGACCAGCTCGGCCGGGTCGGGCCGCACGACCTCGACCCCGAGCCGGGTCGGGCGCGGCAGGTCCGCCTGCGCCCAGGTGATCGGGGTCCGGTTCGCCCGGGCCTGCGCGATCGACACGAGCGGCTGCTTGCGGCGCCGGCTCTCGTGGTCGTCGCGGAGCGCCGCCTGCTCGGCCTGCGTCCGGCCGACGAACGCCTCGCGCCGGCCCGCCTCGACGAGCTCGCCCACGACGCCCACGGCCTCGCTCGCGTCCTTGACCCACACGACGGGGCCCGCGTAGGCCGGCGCGATCTTGATCGCCGTGTGCCGGCGCGAGGTGGTCGCGCCCCCGATCAGGAGCGGGCAGGTGAAGCCCTCGCGCTGGAGCTCGCCCGCGACGTGGGCCATCTCGCCCAGCGACGGCGTGATCAGCCCCGAGAGCCCGACCATGTCGGCCCCGTGCTCGCGCGCGGCCGACAGGATCCGGTCGGCCGGGACCATGACGCCCAGGTCGACGATCTGGTAGCCGTTGCAGGCGAGCACGACGCCGACGATGTTCTTGCCGATGTCGTGGACGTCGCCCTTCACGGTCGCGAGCAGGACCTTGCCGCGGCCCGCGGCGCCGCGCTCCATGTGCGGCTCGATCAGCGCGACGGCCTTCTGCATGACGCGCGCGCTCTTGACCACCTGGGGCAGGAACATCTTCCCCGCGCCGAACAGGTCGCCGACCACGTTCAGGCCCGCCATGAGCGGGCCCTCGATGATCTGGAGGGGCTCCGGGTAGCGCGCGAGCGCCTCGGCGACGTCCTGCTCGACGAACTCGACGACCCCGTGGAGCAGCGCGTGCCCGAGCCGCTCCTCGAGCGGGCGCTCGCGCCACGAGAGGTCGACCTCGCGCTTCTTGCCGCCCTTGCCGATCCGCCCCGCGTGCTCGACGAGCCGCTCGGTCGCGTCGGGCCGGCGGTCGAGCAGCACGTCCTCGACGAGCTCGCGCAGCTCGGCGGGGATCTCCTCGTAGACCGCGAGCTGCCCCGCGTTCACGATCGCCATGTCGAGCCCGGCCCGGATCGCGTGGAACAGGAAGGCCGCGTGCATGGCCTCGCGCACGGCGTCGTTCCCGCGGAACGCGAACGACACGTTCGAGAGCCCGCCCGAGATGCGGACCCGCGGCAGGCGGCGCTTGAGCTCGCGGCAGGCCTCGAAGAACGCGACCGCGTAGGGGCGGTGCTCCTCGATCCCGGTCGCGACGGCGAGGATGTTCGGGTCGTAGATCACGTCGTCGGGCGGCACGCCCGCCCGCTCGACGAGCAGCCGGTAGGCCCGCTCGGCGATCGCGACCTTGTGCGCGGCCGTGACGGCCTGCCCCTCCTCGTCGAAGCCCATGACGACCATGGCCGCGCCGTGGCGGCGGATCGTCCGCGCGCGGGCCAGGAACGTCTCCTCGCCGTCCTTGAGGCTGATCGAGTTGACGATCCCGCGCCCCTGCAGGCAGGCGAGCCCGGCCTCGAGCACGGCCCAGTCCGAGCTGTCGACCATGATCGGCAGGCGGGCCACGTCCGGCTCGGCGCCGAGCTGGCAGAGGAACCGGCGCATGGCCGGCGGGCCGTCGAGCATGCCCTCGTCGAGGTTCACGTCGAGGACGTTCGCCCCGCCCTGGACCTGCTGGCGCGCGACCTCGATCGCGCCCTCGTAGTTCCCCTCCTGGATCAGGCGCATGAACTTCTTCGAGCCGGTCACGTTCGTCCGCTCGCCGATCAGCGTGAACGTGCCCGGCTGGAAGGCGTAGGGCTCGAGCCCCGAGAGCACGAGCCCGTCCGGGCGCGCGGGCGGCACGCGCGGCGGGAGGCCCCGCACGGCGTCCGCGATCGCCCGCACGTGCTCGGGCGTCGTCCCGCAGCAGCCGCCGACCAGGTTGAGCAGCCCGTCGCGCGCGAAGCCCGCGAGGACGCCCGCGACCTCGGCGGGGCCCTCGTCGTACTCGCCCAGCTCGTTGGGGAGCCCGGCGTTCGGGTAGCAGCCCACGGCGACGTGCGCGAGGCGCGCCAGCTCGGCCACGTGCGGGCGCATGGCCTTCGGCCCGAGCGCGCAGTTCACGAGCACCGCGAGCAGGTCGTGGTGCCCGATCGAGGCCCAGCACGCCTCGACGGTCTGGCCCGAGAGCGTGCGGCCCGACGCGTCGGTGATCGTGATCGACGCCATGACCGGGACCGCGGTCCCCAGCTCCTCCTGGAGCTCCGAGATCGCGTAGAGCGCGGCCTTCAGGTTCAGCGTGTCGAACGTCGTCTCGGGGAGGAGCACGTCGACGCCGCCCGCGATCAGGCCCCGCGCCTGCTCGCGGTAGGCGCGCCGCAGGTCGTCGAACGTCACCGCGCGCGCGGCCGGGTCGGCCACGTCGGGCGAGATCGAGCCCATCTTGTTCGTCGGCCCGATCGCGCCCGCGACGAACCGGCGGCTCCCGGGGTGCGCCTGCGCGAACGCGTCGCGCGCGGCGCAGGCCACGCGGGCCGCGGCGACGTTGAGCTCGAACACGCGGTCCTCGAGCCCGTAGTCGGCCAGCGCGATCGAGGTCGCGTTGAACGTGTTCGTCTCGATCAGGTCGGCGCCGGCCTCGAGGTAGCGCCGGTGGACCTCGGCCACGATCTCCGGGCGCGTCACGCACAGGAGGTCGTTCAGGTTCTTCACGGAGTGCGGGTGGTCCCGGTACGCCTCGCCCCGGTAGCCGGCCTCGTCGAGGTCCCAGGTCTGGATCATGGAGCCCATGGCGCCGTCGAGCACGAGCACGCGCTCGCGCAGGAGCGCCTCGAGCGCGGCGCGGACCTCGCGCCCGTGGGCGGCCGGGTCGGCGGGCCGGCCCGCGGGAGCGCCCTCGGTGGGGCGTGGAGCATCAGGCGCGCCGGCGGCGCGCGGAGCGTCAGGCGGGGTCAGGCCGCCCCCTTCGTCGTCGTCTGGGCGCCCCGGGCGCGGGCCGGCCCCGCGCGCAGGGGCGGGGCGGTCGGGCGCGCGCGGCGCGGTGGGGTCGCGCCCGGGGGCGCGCTGGGTCGTCGTCTCGGTCGTGGTCGTCGTGGTCCGGTCGTCGTGGTGCGCGAAGGCGTCACCCTCCCTTCTTGGGCTTGAGGGCCTCGTCGATCATCGCGTCCGGGATCTCCATGTGGTGGCCCAGCGCGACGATCATGCGCTGCTCCTTGCCGGTCAGCTTCTTGTCGGCCCGGAGGATCCGCACGACCGCGTGGAAGGCCTTCTCGCGGGCCTCCTTGCTCGACGGCTTGTAGAAGCTCTTGAGCTCGCCCGAGGCGACCCGGTTGAGCACGCTCTGGGCCTGCTCGCTCGTGAGGCGCAGGTTCTCGGCGTGCCGCTCGAGCAGGAGCCGCTCGTTGTCGTCGAGGACGCCGTCCACGAGGGCCGCGAGGGCCAGGTTCGTGAAGTAGTGCTCCGCCTCCATGCGAGCCTCCCCACGGGCGCAGGGCCGCGGCAGCGGCCGCCCGGACGGGCGCGGATCCTAGCACGGTCGCCCCCGGGCGCGGCCTGCGCCCGCGCCCGTAGACTGGCCCCGTGCACCTGGCCTCGCTCGGCATGGGCTCGCCCTACTTCCTGCTCCTCGCGGTCGGGTTCGGGCTGGCGTTCTGGTGGGCCGGGCGGTGGGGGGCGCGGCTCGACCTGCCGCGGCTCGTCGTGGTCGACGCGTGCATCGCGGCGCTCGTGGGCGGGATCGTGGGCGCGCGGCTGCTCCACGCGGCCGTCGAGCCGCTCCCGGGCGGGGCGCTCGCGGCCCACGAGGTCGACGACCTGCGCGCGCGCCTGCCCGCGCTCGACCCGGCCGGGCGCGCCGCGCTCGAGGACGCGCTCGCGCGCCCGCCCGTGGCCGCGGCCTGGGCGTTCGTGGCCGACATGCCGCCCGGCTGGGCGCGCGAGCGCGCGGTCGAGGCCGCGCGCGCCGACCCGGCCGACGTGCCCGTGCGCTGGTGGTACCTCGCGCGGCCGGGCGAGCTCCCGCAGTTCTGGAAGGGCGGGCTCGCCTACCTGGGCGGGCTCCTCCTCGCGTCGGCGCTCGCGGGCTGGGCCGTGCGCCGCCACGGCGTCGCCGTGGGCCGCATGGCGAACCTCGCCGCGCCCGCGATCGCGCTCGGGCTCGTGTTCGGGCGCCTGGGCTGCTTCCTCGAGGGCTGCTGCTACGGCGCCGCCTGCGAGGCTGCCTGGTGGTCCCACCCGCCGCCCTGGTACGCCGACCTGGGCCCCGCGCTCGGCGAGACCCCGCGCTACCCGACCGCGCTCCTCCAGGCGGCGGCGAACCTCGGGCTGTTCGCCGCGCTCCGTGCGCGCCTTGCCCGGGGACCGGCCGCGCCCTGGGAGGTGTTCTGCCTGTTCCTCGTCCTCTACGCGCCCGCGCGCGTCGCGATCGAGGCGCTCCGCGACGACCCGCGCGGCGGCGCGCTCGGGCTCTCGACGAGCCAGTGGCTCTCGCTCGCCCTCGCGCTCCCGGGCGCGGTCGCCTGGTGGTGGCTGCGGGCGAGGCGGCTCGCGAGCGGCGAGGACGCGACGGTCTGCGAGGCCGCGCAGCCGGAGGCGGACGCGACGCCCGCGCCGCGTGGAGTCGCCCCGCCCGGCGACGTCCCCCCGCCCGGCCCGGACCCGGCCTGACGCCGGCCCGGCCGCGGGTCAGCCCGGCCGCGGGTCAGCCCGGGGCGGGGGCCGGCGCGTCGCGGACGATCAGCCCGTCGTTGTGCAGCGAGTGCCGCCCCCAGCCGAGGCGCAGCCCGCGCGCGGCGACGGCCTCGAGGAGGCTCCACAGGTCGCGCGCGGCGAGCCGGCGCTGGATCGGGTTCGGCCCCTCGAGCGGCAGGCCGCCCTCGTCGCGGAGCGCCTCGGCGCCGGGGCCGCGGAACATGACGAGCACGGGCTCGAAGGCGGGCGCCTCGTCGAGGACCCGCCACACGCGCGCGTCGACGAGGTCGTGCCGGAGCGCGAGCGTGCGCGCGGGCGCGTCGAGCCACACGCCGCCCGCGGCCTCGACGACCCACGCGCCGCCCAGGCGCCGGACGCGCTCGACGAGGACCGCCTCGGCGCCGGCCCGCGCGACCGCGCCCTCGGCCGGGTGGGCCTCGTCGTCGGCCGTGTCGACCTCGAGCGTCGCCACGGCCTCGAACCGCGCGCAGCCCTCGACGCGCGCGACCACGCCCGCGAGCGGGTCGTCGGGGGTCGCGCCGCGCGTGAGCACGACCACCGCCCCGGCCATGCTCTCGGGCGCCACGTAGAGCCGCGCGTGGACCTCGGCCGCGGGGACGACCCAGCCCGTCACGGTGACGCGGACCGCGCGCCGGCCGACCGCGAGCGACTTCACGGGGAGGAGCGTGTTCGCGGTGCGTCGCGGGCCGACGACCCCGTAGCAGAGCGGGACGGCGGCGCGCGTCGCGAGCCCGGTGTGGTGCCGGTAGGTGTCGGTGCCCGCGTCGTAGACCACGAGCCCGTCGGGGCGCGCGAGCCACTCGACCGCGCCGTCGCTCGGGCCGTCGGTGACGGCGCGCTCGAGCACGAGCACGTCGTCGCCCGCGTTCCTCACGCGGAGCTCGAGCGCCCGCCGGAGCCCGTGCGGGACCGGCCCGTCGGGGCCCGTGACCTCGAGCGCGACGGGCGCGAGCGTGGCGTCCATGGCGGCTCCCGGGGAGGCCGCGACGCGGACGACGACCCGACGGGCCCACGTCCGCCCGCCTGGACCGTCGAGCGCGTGCGCGAATCCCGTTCGAAGGCGGCACCCGGATTCGAACCGGGGAATCAGGGATTTGCAATCCCTTGCCTTACCACTTGGCCATGCCGCCGAGGGCGCGAATCCTAGCAGCCCCCCGCGGGCCGGGCAACGCCAGCGCCCGGCTCGTGCGCGGACCGCCCCGCGCTCAGCCGGGCGGCCAGCCCAGGGGGCGGCCGCCCAGGACGTGCAGGTGGAGGTGGAACACGCTCTGCCCGGCGTCGGCGCCCGTGTTCGTGACGACGCGGTAGCTGTCGAGCCCGACGGCCCGCGCGGCGTCGCGGCAGGCCAGGAGCAGCCGCCCGGCCAGCTCGGCCTGGTCGTCGCCGAGGTCGGCCACGGCGTCGACGTGCTCCTTCGGGATCACGAGCAGGTGCGTGGGCGCCTGCGGGTGCAGGTCCCGGAAGGCGAGCGCGTGCTCGGTCTCGAGCACGCGCGCGGCCGGCAGCTCGCCCGCGACGATCCGACAGAACACGCAGCCCACGGCGGCCTCCCCGCCCGACCGGCGGCGCGGGCGGGCGAGATTCTACGCCGACCGGCTCAGCCGGGCAGGAGCTCGTAGCGGAGCTTGAACACGTGCTCGCGCACGAGCTCGCCGTCGCGCCGGACCCACACGCGCCCGCCCAGGCCGAGGTACTCGTCGGGCGCCCAGGTGTGGACCGTCGCCTTGAGCGGCCGCTCGCCGTCGATCCAGGTGCCGTTCTTCGAGCCCCTGCGCCGGCCGTCCTTCTTCGTCCCGAAGTCGCGGTAGCGGACCTGGCCGTCGGGGTCGAGGAACACGAGCCCGTGGTCGCGCGAGATCTGCCCGCACACGCAGGCCGGGTCGAGCGCCTCGGGCCGCTCGTAGTAGAGGTCCGGGTCGTCGCCCACGAACGGCCGGAGCAGGTTGTGGGGGAAGCGCCCGACGCCCACGCACATGAGCCGTCCGACCGTCGTCGCGTCGAAGAGCAGCCCCTCGGCCACGGGGCGGGCCTCGCCCGAGGCGATCTGGTGCTCGTCGACCTCGCGCGAGACCGCGATCGTGTGGGTCATGCGCGAGTCGGCGTACAGCTTGAACTTCGGCTCGAGCCGCGTCAGGTAGACCCGCACGCGCGGCGTCTGGTGCCGCCGGACCTCCTCGAGCGCGGGATGGTCCCACTGGCAGATCTCGGCCGACGACGTGAGCGTCTCGTCGTAGAGCCTGGAGCTCGACGAGATCTCGATGCTCGAGTCGCTGAAGCGCCTGCCAGCCAAGGGAGCGGGCCTCCGTCCGGAGGTATAGCCACGCCACGTCGCCTTGTCGAATCGCGGGCCCGCGCGCCCGGGCCCGGGGGTGGCCCCGTGGGCTCGGGGCCGGGGTCAGCCGCCGCCCGGGGCCTCGCCCCCCGCCGGGGCCGGCGCGTCGGGATCGGCGCCCCGCGGCGCGGGCGCGGAGGGCTCGGCCTCGCCGCCGGACTCCGCCGGGCCGGGGGCTTCGCCGCCGGAGCTCGCCGGGCCGGGGGCTTCGTCCCCGGAGCTCGCCGGGCCGGGGGGGCGGGCCGGCGCGCCTGGCTTCCCGTCCGTCCCGGGCCGCTCGTCGGGGGCCGGGACCCAGGGGGGGCGCTGGCCCCACGGCGCGGGCGGGCCGCCGAAGTCGAGCCGATAGCGGGCCTCGAGCGCCTCGAGCTCGCGCGCGGCCGCGGGGGTCCCGCGCTCGCGGAGCTCGTGGGCGAGCCCGAGCGCGGCCTCGCGGTAGTCCGGGTTCGTGCGGAACCGCGCCGTGTCGGCCGGGAACGTGTCGAGGACCTCCGTGAACAGCCGCGCGGCCGCCTCGCCGTTGCCGCGCCGCTGGTGCAGCTTGCCCAGGTCGAGCGCCGGGCGCGTCGCCGAGCGCGGCGGGAGGCGGTGCATGCACTCCCCGTACTCCGTGACGGCGCCGTCGAGGTCGCCCTCCGCCTCGAGGAGCTTCGCCATGTCGTAGTGCGGCCAGGGGTCCGTGGAGTCGCGCTCCATGGCCTTGCGGAGGCGCTCCTTGCGGGCGGCCTGCCGCTCCTCCTCGGTCATGGCGGGGTGCTCGAAGGGGTCGGGCGGCGGCGCGGGGACGCAGGCCCCCGCGAGGAGCCACGCGCCGACGAGCAGCGCGGCGCGGGCGCGCGCGAGGGCGGACGGGCGCTGCGCGAGGGCTCGGTGCACGGCGGGCGGCCCCGGCGTCAGACGCTCTCGAGCTCCGCGAGCTGCGCCTTCGCCTCGGCGATCAGCTCGCGGTCCTCGTCGTCCTGCGGGGCGACCTCGATCAGGCGGCGCAGGTAGCCCGCCGCGAGGTCGCGCTCGTCGCGCATGGCGTAGAGCGTCGCCAGGTTCTTGAGCGAGGGCAGGTGCTGCGGGACCGCCTCGAGCACGCGGTCGTAGCAGAGCTTCGCCTTCTCGACGAGCACCTCGTCGCGCGTGTAGTCGTCGTAGAACTCGGCCTTCGAGACCTCGCGGTGCGCGATCAGCCCGTAGACGACGCCCAGGTTGAAGTTCGCGTCGACGCCGTCGGGGTCGAGCGCGGCCGCCTCCTCGAGCAGGCGGCGCGCGCCGGGCAGGTCGCCGCGCTCGCCCGCCGCGACGCCCCCGTCGACGAGCTCCTGGTAGCGCGCGCGCTGGGCGTCGCTCAGCGGCGTCCGCTCGGCCGCGGGCCGGCGCACGCCCTGCTCGAGCTGGTCGGCCACGTCGGCCGCCCGCGCGATCAGCCCGCGCAGGCGCGCGAGGCGCTCGGGCGACGCCCGCCGCGTCGCGAAGTCGAGCGCGTCGAGGGCGGCCTCGAGCCCGTCGAGGTCCTCGTCGGTGACCTCGCCGCGCTCGAGGTCGAGCCGGTCGTCGTCCGTGGGCTCGGCCGGCGCCGCCGCGGCGGCGGGCTCCGACGGCGCGGCGGCGGCCTCGGGCGCGGCGGCGGGCTCGTCCTGCGTGGTCGTGTCGGCGTCGCTCATGGCTCCCTCGCGAGGTGGCCGAGGGTAGCCCCGCGGGCAGGCCCGCGCCAGCCCGATCAGCGCCGGTTGCGCTGCCGGAGCCGCCGGCTCAGGATCCGCGCGATGTTCAGGACGATCCCGATCTGCAGGTCGATGTCCCGCGCGAACAGGTCGTAGAGGTCGTCGCGCTTGAGCTCGGCGAGCACGGTCCGCTCGCGCGCCACCGCGGTCGCGGTCCACGGCTCGAGGTCGACGAGCGAGAACTCGCCGAAGAAGTCGCCCGCGTAGCCCTCGTCGACCCAGCTCCCGCGCTCGAACACGCAGATCGTCCGCTCCGCGCCCTCTCCGCCCGGGCCCAGGTCGGGGGCGCGCAGCTCGACCGCGCCGCGCTCGATCACGTACAGCGTGTCGTCGAGCTGCCCGCGGCGCACGATCACCTCGCCCGGGCGATACGTCCGCCGGCCCGCGATCCCGGCGATCGCCTGGAGCTGGCCGTCGCTCAGGCCGAGGAACAGGATCTTCTGGCGCAGCGTCTCGAGGTCCACCGGACGTCCGGGCCCCGCCCCGGGACGGGCGAGGGAGCCCCGAGTCTAGCCCGGGGGGGCTCCGGCCGGCCAGCCTCACGGCGGTATAAATCATGGCCCGGCAAAGAAATCCGCCCGCCGCGCCATCCATCGCGGGCTGCACGCGAGGAAATCCGCAGGATTCCGGGGGAAGTTGTCGGTGGGGCCTTGTAGTATGCGGCCCGCCGGCGGGAGGGGTCCCGCATCAGGCACTGGGAGCCGCCGAGACGGCCACCGAAGTCGGTGACCGAGGAAACCCGGGGGCTCCGAAGGGAAATGACGATGAACAAGGCTGAGCTGGTCGAGTGGATCCAGAAGTCGGGCGACGTGGGTGAGACGAAGGCGGCCGCCGAGCGCGCCCTCGGCGCGGTCCTCAAGGGGATCGAGTACGGCCTGAAGAAGAACAAGAGCGTCACGCTCGTGGGCTTCGGCTCGTTCTCGGTCCGCGAGCGGAAGGCGCGCACCGGCCGCAACCCGCAGACGGGCGAGACGATCAAGATCAAGAAGTCGAACACGGTCGGCTTCAAGGCCGGCAAGTCCCTCAAGGACAAGGTCAAGTAGTCCGCCCCGGCGCCGGGGCTCACCCCCGGCGCCGGACCGACTTCCGGGGTCGATCGACCTCCCTCACGGGCGCGCAGGCGAGAGCCGGCGCGCCCGTGGGCGTTTTCGGGCCGGCCCGGCGGCCCTCGACGGCGACCCGGCCGGGGAGTAGACCGTGGGCCTGCGCGGGCGCCCTCCGGGCGCGGCCCGCACGCCGAGAGGGGACCCACCATGGACAGCTACCGCCTCGAGCGCGGGCCCGACGGGCGGCCGCGCGTGCGCGTCCCGCTCCGGGGCGACGCGCTCCTGCGCCACCCCATGTACAACAAGGGCACGGCGTTCACGACCGAGGAGCGGCGCACGTTCGGGCTCGACGGGCTGCTCCCGCACGAGCCGAACACGATCGCGCAGCAGGTCGAGCGGATCGTCGCGAACATCGCGCGCAAGCCCGACCCGCTCGAGCAGTACATCGGGCTCACGTCGCTGCAGGGCCGCAACGAGACGCTCTTCTACCGCGTGCTCCACGACCACATGGAGCGCATGCTCCCGATCATCTACACGCCGACGGTCGGGAAGGCCTGCCAGCTCTACAGCCGGATCTTCCGCCACGCGCGCGGCATGTGGATCACGCCCGCGCACCGCGGGCGGATCGCCGAGGTGTTGCGCAACGCGCGCTACGACGACGCGCGCCTGATCGTGTGCACCGACAACGAGCGGATCCTCGGCCTCGGCGACCAGGGCGCGGGCGGCATGGGGATCCCGATCGGCAAGCTCGCGATCTACACGGTCGCGGCCGGGATCCACCCCTCGCAGACGCTCCCGATCTCGCTCGACGTGGGGACCGACGACGCGGCGCTCCGCGAGGACCCGCTCTACCTGGGCTGGCGCCAGAAGCGCCTGCGCGGGCCCGAGTACGAGGCGCTCGTCGACGAGCTCGTCGCGGCCGTGCGCGCCGTGTTCCCCGAGGCCGTGTTCCAGTGGGAGGACTTCAAGAAGGCGAACGCCTTCCACCTGCTCGACCGGCACCGCAAGGCGCTGCCGAGCTTCAACGACGACATCCAGGGCACGGCCGCCGTGACGGTCGCGACCGTGTTCGCCTGGTGCCGCGCGGTCGAGGCCCCGCTCGCGCGCCAGCGGATCGTGATCCTGGGCGCCGGCGCGGCCGGGATCGGGATCGCGCAGCAGCTCCGGGTCGCGCTCGAGCGCGAGGGCCTCGCGGGCGACGCGCTCACGCGCGCGATCGTGCTCCTCGACAGCCGCGGGCTGCTCCTCGCCGACGGGAGCGTCGACGAGGCGCACAAGGAGCCGTTCGCCTGGCCCGCCGAGCTCGCGCGCGCCGAGGGCCTCGACCTGGCGCGCCGCAAGGACCTGCTCCACGTCGTCGAGGCGCTCCGCCCGGGCGTCCTGATCGGGACGACCGGCCACGCCGGCGTGTTCTCGGAGCCGGTCGTGCGCGCGCTCGCGGCCGGCTGCGCGCGCCCGCTCGTCCTGCCGCTCAGCAACCCGACCGACCTGGCCGAGGCGACGCCGCGCGACGTCATGGCCTGGACCGACGGCCGGGCCCACGTCGCGACCGGCAGCCCGTTCGACCCGGTGCCCGTGGGCGGCCGCGCCGTCCGGATCAGCCAGGCGAACAACGCCTACGTGTTCCCGGGCGTCGGCCTGGGCGCGATCGTCGCCCGCGCGCGCGAGGTCACCGACGGCATGTTCACGGTCGCGGCGCGCACGCTCGCCGAGGAGGTCCACGCGGACGACCTGGCAGAGGGCGCGCTCCTCCCGCCCCTGCGCGCCCTGCGCCAGGTCTCGACCGCGATCGGCGCCGCGGTCGTGCGCGAGGCCCAGCGCGCGGGCGTCGGCGGCGAGCACCTGGCCGACGACGCGATCGAGCAGGCCGTCCGCGACGCCATGTGGTTCCCCGACTACGCGGAGCTGATCGCGGTGTAGGGGCCCGGGGGGCCCCTACACCGCGATCAGCCCCGCGTAGGTAGGGATGGGGCTTCGGGGCGCGCGCGCGAAGGCGCCCTGCCCCGCGGTGTGGGCTCGCCCGCCGCCAGCGGAGCTCTTCCCGTTCCCGTCCCCGTTCCCGTTCCCGCGGCTCGCGCGGCCCCGTCGCACCTTTGCCCATCGGCCCACACTCAGCGAAGCTCCCTCCGTTCCCGCGGCTCGCGCGACCCCCTCCTGTCTCTTCCCCTCTTCCCCTGCCCTTGCCCTTGCCCTTGCCCTCTGCCCCGCGTCCAGGGCGCGTACGGCATCACATCACTCCATCCGCTTCTTCATGCTCTTCGCGGCCATGCCGAGCACGGTGCTCCGCGGCACGAACCGCTGCGCCCAGCGCATGAACCCGTGCACGGGGGCGGGGACGACGACGGGGCGGGGGCGGCGCACCGCGGCGACGCACGCGTCGGCGACCTGCTCGGCCGTGCGGAGCGCGTGCCTGGGCGTGAGGCGGGCGTCGGGGGAGCCGGCGATCCCCTGGAACTCGGTCGGCACGGGGCCCGGGCACACGGCGACGACGCGGACGCCGCGGGCGCGCGCCTCGACGTCGAGGGCCTCGGAGAGCGAGAGCACGTAGGCCTTCGTCGCCGCGTAGACGGCGAAGTAGGGGACGGGCTGGAAGGCGGCGATCGAGGCCACGTTGAGGATCACGCCGCGGCCGCGCGCGAGCATGCCCGGCAGGTAGCCGAGCGTGAGCCGCGTGAGCGCCTCGCAGTTGAGCCGGACCGTCGCGGCCTGCTCGTCCGCGGGCGTCGCCTCGGCGGGGCCGAACCGGCCGGCGCCCGCGTTGTTCACGAGCACGGCGGGCGCGGGGCAGGCGGCCTCGAGCGCGGCGAACGCGTCGTCGCGCGCCACGTCGAGCGCGAGCGCGCGCGCCTCGCGCCCGTGCGCGCGCGCGATCTCCTGCGCGAGGGCCTCGATCCGCTCGGCGCGCCGCGCGACGAGCAGCACGTCCCAGCCGGCCGCGGCGAGGCGCGGCGCGAGCGCCGCCCCGATCCCGGCCGAGGCCCCCGTCACGATCGCCGTCCCGCCTGGCTCCACGCGCCCCTCCTGTCGGGCGCCCAGGATCGAGGCCCGGCGCCCGCGCGGCAAGCGCTGCGGGCGCTCGACTTGACGCGCTCGGCCGTCCGGACCGGGCCCCGGCCGGCCGCGCGCGGGCCGCGGACCGGGCGCAGGGGCCTCGCGCGGCCGAGGGGGCGCGCCCGGGGACGTCGGTGGTCATCGCTAGAGTGCGCGACGTCGAGGATGGTCGCGCGGCGCGCGGCCTGGCCGTCGGCGGCCGCGCGAGCGGCCTGGTCGCTTGCGGCCGCGCGCGCGGCCGTCACGAAGAGAGGAGAGAGCCGCGATGATCGACCAGAACGCTTCCTGCTCCGGGGGCGCGGCGTCGGCCCTGGCCGACGTCGACGACCTCGTCGCCCGGCGGATCGTGCTCCGCCGCGAGACCTGGGACCAGCTCGTGCACTTCGCGGAGGTCCTCGCCGAGGCCCGCGGGGTCGAGGTCGCGCCGGCGGACGTCGCCGTGATCGCGCTCGAGGCCGGCCTGGCCGAGGTCCGGCGCGGCGTGGCCGGCGTCGCGGGCAAGCAGGCGCGCGGCCCGAGCCGCGTCGCGTCCGGGCGGGCCTCCCGCGCGGTCGCCGGCGCCGGGGCGGCGCAGGCGCAGCAGGGGAAGGCGGCGGCGGGCTCGAACGAGGGTTCGGGCCGGCAGCCCCGCGGGCCGGTCGCGCTCACGGCCGACGAGCGCGCCCAGCTCGAGGCCCTGCTCGCGGCCACGGCGTCGACGCGCGGCCGGCAGCGCCTGATCGGGCTGTGGCTGGGCGCGCGCCGCAAGCAGGTCGCGCTCGAGACGTTCCGCGACCTGTGCCTCGAGCTCGCGGCCTACAACACGGCCAACTTCGCCCAGAACATGAAGAAGGACGGCGCGCTCTTCGCCGAGTGGCGCTCCGAGGCGGGCGGGCGGCTCGGCTGGAAGCTCACGCCGGCCGGCCACGAGGAGGCCGCGCGCCTGCTCGAGGGCGTGCTCGTCTCGTAGCGAACGGCGCGGGGCGCGCGGGCCGGGAGGAGACCTCCGCGGGCGTCCTGCCCGCGGAGGGAGGGCGAGGTCCCTGCACGACCGCGGGAACGGGAACGGGGACGGGGACGCGCTCACGCGGAGTCGCAAGTCAGGTCCCTGCCCGACCGCGGGAACGGGAACGGGAACGGGAACGGGAACGGGAAGAGGGCCGGACCGCGAGGGGCTCGCCCCCTGCCGCTATCGCCCCAGGCGTCCGAGCGGGCCGCGCGAGTCCCCGAAGGACGTCGCGCGGGCCCCGGCGCGCTGGAGCAGCCACAGGTAGAGGTCGCAGAGCGGCGTGTTCTGCGGGTAGCGCAGGTGGCGCCCGCCCGCGATCGCCCCGCCCGCGCCGCCGCAGAGCAGGATCGGCAGGTCGCCGTGGTCGTGGCGGTCGCCGTCGGCGATCCCGCTCCCGAACACGATCACGGTGTTGTCGAGGAGCGTCCGCCCGCCCTCGTCGACCTCGCGGAGCTGCGCGAGGAGGTAGGCGAGCTGCTCGACGTGGAAGCGGTCGACGCGGCGCAGGCGCTCGTGGCGGGCCGCGTCGCCGCCGTGGTGCGAGAGGTCGTGGTGGCCCTCGGCGACGTCGACCTCGCGGTGGCTGCGGTTGCTCCCCGCGTTGCCGATCATGACCGTCGCGACGCGGGTCACGTCGGTCTGGAACGCGAACCGCACGACGTCGAACAGCGCGCGCACGTGCTCGCCCTTGTCGCTCGGGATCCCGGTCGTGGGCGTGGGCGCCGCGGGGCCGCCCGCGCGGCCCTCGGCCCGCCCGCCGCGGGCCTTGCCGAGCCGGCGCTCGAGCTCGCGCACGGCCTCGAGGTACTCGTCGAGCTTCGTGCGGTCGGTCCCCGCGAGCCGCGTCCGGGCGCGCTTCGCCTCGTCCTGCACGAGGTCGAGCACGCTCCCGCGCCAGCGGTCGCGGCGGGCCCGCTCGTCGGGGGTCAGCCCCTCGCCGTCGAGGAACAGGCGCGTGAACGCGCGGCTCGGGTCGATCTCCTTGGCGAGCGGCGTCGAGGGTGACGACCAGGCCACGTTCGACGAGTAGGCGCAGGAGTAGCCCGAGTCGCAGGCGCCGCCCTGGAGCGAGGGCTCGGTCCCCAGCTCGACCGAGGGGAAGGGCGTCTCCTGCCCGATCGCGCGCGCGAGGGCCTGGTCGATCGAGAGCCCGGCCTGGATGTCCGCGCCGCCCGTCTTGCGCGGGTGCGCGCCGGTGAGGAAGGCGGCGCCCGCGCGGGCGTGGTCGCCGGGCCCGTCGCCGTGGTCGCGCGCGCCGTCGAGCGTGAGCCCCCCGAGCACGTTGAGCCACTTGCGGTGGGGCAGGAGCGGCTCGAGCGTGGGCGGGAGCGCGAGGAGCGGCCCCTCGGCCTGCGGGCGCCAGGCGGGCAGGTGGACGCCGTTCGGCAGGAACACGAACAGCGCGCGCAGCGGCGGGCCCTTCGGCCCCGCGAGCGCGCGGCGCGGCCACGACTCGAGGAGCGGCAGCGCGAGCGCGGCCCCGGCGGCCCCGCGCAGGAACAGGCGCCGCGAGAGCGCCGGGTCGCCGGCGGACCCCCCGGGCCCCGGGCGAGACGGCCGGCGGCGGGCGGGCCAGGCGGCCGGGACGGGGCGGCCGCCGGCCCCGTGGGCGTCTCGGGCGGCCCCTGCGTCGCGCGCGTCCACGTCAGTCCCCCTTCGCGGGCTTGCCGACCCGCCGCTCGCGGAACGCCTCGAGCCGGGTCACGCCGACCACGAGGTCGCCGAGCCGGTACTCGGGCGCGAGCCCGTCGACGAGGCGGTCGAGCGCCGCGTCGTCGCCCGCGACCGGGCCGCGCCCGACCGCGAACACGAGGAGTTGGCGGGCGAGCGCGCGCACGAAGGCCCGCCCGCGCCCGCGCAGCCAGGCCTGCAGCCCCGGGAGCCCGTCGACCTCGTGGCCGCCCGGGAGCGTCCCGCGCGTGTCGACCGGGTGCTCGCCGTCGCGCGTCCGCCCGCGGCCCACGAGGTCGAACCCCTCGAGCGCGAACCCGATCGGGTCCATGCGTGCGTGGCACGAGGCGCACTCCGGACGGGACCGGTGCAGCTCGAGCCGCGCCCGGAGCGTCTTGTCGGCCGCGTCGCCGCCCTCGTCGGCCAGGCTGTCCATGCCGGGGAGCGGCGGCGGGGGCGGGTCGTCGAGGAGCGCCTCGAGCACCCACCGCCCGCGCTTCACGGGCGAGGTCCGCGTCGGGCTCGAGGTCGCCGCGAGCACGCTCGCGTGCCCGAGGAGCCCCCCGCGCCCGGGCGGCGCCGAGACGCGGCGCAGCTCGGGCCCGCGCACGCCCTCGAGCCCGTAGTGCCGCGCGAGCCGCTCGTCGACGAACGTGTAGGGCGCGTCGAGCAGCTCGAGCGCGCTCGCGTTGCTGCGCAGCACGTGCTCGAACAGCGCGAGCGTCTCGGCCACGAGCGCCGGGCGGAGCGCCTCCCAGCCGGGCGCGAGCGCCGGGTCGGGCGAGAACGTGTCGAGCCGGCGCAGCCCGAGCCACTGCCCGGCGAACTGCTCGACGAACCGGCGCGCGCGCGGGCCCGCGAGCAGGCGCCGCGCCTCCTCCTCGAGCCCCGCCGGGAGCCCGCCCGCGGCGGCGCGCGCGCGCAGCGGGTCGTCGGGGAGCGAGCAGGTCAGGTAGTAGCTGAGCCGCGTCGCGAGCTCGTGCGGCGCGAGCGCGGCGACCGCCGGGCCCTGCGGGCGCTCGGCCGCGGGCACGGGCCGCCCGTCGAGCTCGAACCGGAACAGGAAGTGCGGCGAGCAGAGCATGGCCTGCAGGGCGAGCTGGAGCCCCCGCTCGAAGCTCCCGCCCTCGCCCATGACCTGCTCGACGAGCCGCGCCTGGCGCTCGACCTCCTTCGGCTCGACCGGGCGGCGCCAGGCGTCGCGCGCGAACGCCGCGAGGACCTCGCGCGCGACCGCGCGCCGCTGCGGGCCCTTGTCCTTCGCGCCGGGGCGCCTCGTCACGTAGCGCGTCTGGAACAGGGTCGGCGGGGGCGGCTCGACCGGGCCCTCGACCTCGACCCAGTCGACCGCGAGGTTCCGGTCGCGCTGGGCCGGGTCGGGCGCGTTCGGCGCGTAGAAGTCGTTCGTGAACGCGACGCGGACCTCGTCGTCGCCCGCGAGCCGGACGCGGACCTCGAGCGTCTGCGGGGCGTCGTCCGTGGCCGGGACCTCGGCCTCGAGGACCTGCCGGCCGGCGACGCGGACGACGAGCCGGGCCGGCTCGGGGCCGGCCTGCTGGCCGTAGGCGCGCACGCGCAGCGTGTAGTCGCCCGGCCAGGGGACCTGGAGCCGCCCGCGCAGGTGCCCGTTCGACCACAGGACGACGAAGCCCTCCTGCACGCCGCCCTCGGTGCCGACCCGCTCGAGGCCCTCGGCCTCGAGGCGGTGCCGCGCCGGCGCGAAGTCGGGGACGGCCTCGGCCGCGATCTGCTCGGCCGAGGCCAGGTAGCGCTCGAGGAGGAGCGGCGGGAGCGCGAGCACGTCGCCCACGGTGTCGAAGCCGTAGCCGACGTCGTCGGGCGGGAACGTCGGCGCGAGCCGCGCGGGCACGCCCAGCAGGTCCTCGACCGTGTGCGCGTACTCGGCCCGGTTGAGCCGCCGGAGCGTGACGCGCCCCGGGTCGGCCGGCCCCGCCGTGGGGCCGCCCCCGAGCGCCTCGCGGACCCAGCGGACGACCGCGCGCACGTCCTCGGCCGCGGGCCGCGGGCGGTCGTCGGGCGGCATGTCGCCGGCCTCGAGGCGGGCGGCGACCGCCCGCCAGGCCTCCCCCGCCGCGCGCACGTCGTCGGTCGTGCGCGCGAGCGTGAGCACGACCTCGCCGGCCCGCTCCGCCGGGTCGTGGCACTCCGCGCAGTGCTTCGCCACGAAGGGCCGCACGACCTCCTCGAGCCGCGCGTCGAGCGGGTCGGGCGGCGGGGCCGCCGAGCTGGGGCGAGGGGCGAGCGCGCCGGCCGCGCCCGCCCCGACGAGCGCCAGCGCGCAGGCCGCGGCCCGGGTCGGCGAAGGCGAGCGCCGCGCGCCGCCTGGGTCTCCGTGCCGCATGCCCACCTCGCGCCCCTCGGGCCCGCCCGCGGTCACGGATTCTACGCGCCGGGCCGTCCGGCC
>JANJTH010000539.1 GCA_024711205.1 Planctomycetota bacterium
GGGCCCGCGCGCGCCGTGGCCGGGCGGGCCCTACCGGGCCCGGGGGCCGGCGTCGTGCGCGTCGCCGGCCGCGACGACGGTCCCGTCGGTCGCGAGCAGCCAGAAGCCGCGGCCCGTGAGCGTCGGCGTGATCGAGACGACCGGGGCCGCCGTGCGGCGGGCCGGGAGCGTGAGCGCGGGCGCGTCGCCGAACGCGGCGACCACGCCGTCGGCGAGGGCGACCCAGTAGCCGTCGCCCGCCGAGGCCGCGATCCCCGCGACCGGGGCGGCGAGCGACTGGCCCGCGAGGTCGCCCCGGGCGACCGCGTCGCCGAAGCCGTGGACGGCGCCGTCGCCGGTGAGCACGTAGTAGCCGCGCCCGGCGCGCGAGGTGGCCGCCGCGACGACCGTGTCCCCGCGGGGCGGGGCGCCGTAGCCCTGCGCGTCGCCGAAGGGGGTCACGGCGCCGTCGCGGTCGACGAGCCAGTAGCCGCGGCCCGTCGTGGTCGGGAGGAGCGCGAGGACCGGGGCCCCGCCGCGGCCGAACAGGTCGCCCAGCTCGGCGGCGTCGCCGAACCCGACGACGCGCCCGTCGGCGCGGACGAGCCAGTAGCCGAGGCCCGAGGGCGTGCGCGCGATCGCGAGGAACGGGGCCGGGTGGCGCTGGCCGCCGGCCGTGCCGCGCGCGGTCGCGTCGCCGTAGGCGAACACGCCGCCCGTCACGCCCGCGAGCCAGTAGCCGCGGCCGGTCGAGTTCACGGCGAGGCCCCGGTAGAAGCCCTCGGGCGGGAGCCCGGCGTAGGCGCGCACGTCGTCGCGCGAGCCGTTCCAGAGGTTCGTGTCGACCGCGCCGTTGATCCCGGGGACGGTCCCCGCGTCGCTCGTCTGCCAGAGCAGCCAGGTGCGCCAGCCGCTCGGGACCGTCGGCTGGCTCACGCCCCAGTGCGCGACCCACAGCTCGTTGCTGTCGCCCTTGGCCGCCGCGCCCAGCGGGTTCCAGAACCCGGGCGACGTGTAGATGATCGGCCGCATGCCCGTGCGCTGCGTGACGCGCGCGAGCCAGGCGTCGGCCTGCGCGTTGACCTGCGCGGCCGTGAGCCCGTCGCGCACCTCGAGGTCGAGGACGGGCGGCAGGTCGCCCGGCCCGAACCCGCCCGCCGCCTCGACCGCGTCGACGAGGAGGTCGGCCTGCGCGACGGCGCCCTGGGTCGGGCGGAAGAACTGGTAGACCCCGCGGACGAGCCCGTGCCGCTTCATCGCGGCCCAGTTCGTCGCGAACGTCGCATCGCGCGTGTTGAGCCCGTCGCTCACGCGCGCGATCCCGAACGCCTGCCCGGCCCCCGCGACCCGCGCCCAGTCGATCGTGCCCTGCCAGCGGGACACGTCGACGCCCGCGGCGCGCGGCCCGCCCACGGCCCCGCTCGGGAGCGGCAGCGGCGCCGGCACCCCGGCGCCCGGCGTCCCGGAGCCGCCAGCCGGCGTCGCGCCCGGCGCGGTCGTCCCGGTCCCGGCCTGGCCCGAGGCGCCGCCGGTGCCCGCCGTCGTGACGGCCGCGGCCGTGGCCCCGGCGCCGCCGCGCGAGCTCTTGCCCCCGCAGCCCGTCAGGGCGGGGGCGGCCGCGAGCAGGAGGAGGAGCGCCGGGCTGCCCAGCCGGGACTTCCACGCCAGAGACCGCGCCACGGCGTCCTCCTCACGACGCCAACCCGCGGGTCACTCTCGCCCGACCCGCCCCCCCGATCGTCACGGGTCGGTAAATCGCGGCGCCGCCCCGCTACAGGGAGAGCGCGACGAGGGTCAGGACCCCGGCGTTGTGGAGGGCGTGGGCGACGACGGCCGCGAGGAGCCCCCCCCGCGGCGCCGTGACGGCCAGCGCCCCGAACAGGAGCCCGAGCAGGACCATGGGCCCGAAGGACCCGAAGCCCTGATGCATGCAGGCGAAGGCGACGGCCGACCCGAAGACGGCCAACCCGGGGCTCGCGACGCGGCGGAGCGCCCCCAGGAAGAGCCCGCGGAACAGCAGCTCCTCCCCGAGCGGGGCGAGCACGACCGCCTGGAGGACGACCAGGCCGAGGGCGCCGGTCCCGTCGCGCTCGAGCGCGCGCACGAGCGGGTGCTCGCCCGTGGGCATGCCGAGGGTCGCGCCGAGCGCGGCCCAGCCGAACATGACGAGCGCGAGCGGCGCGACGCCGACCGAGAGCCCGAGCGCCCCGCGGAGGCCCTCCTGCGCCGCTCGCCTCGCGGGTCCGCGGTCCGCGTCCGGGCCTGCCCCCGCGTCCGCCCCCAGCGTGACTCCGGCGGCCGCCAGGCCCTCCGGCCCGCCCGCGAGGAGGAGCAGCGCGACGAGGGCGGCGATCCCGCACGCGGCGCCGGCCGTGGACCAGCCGAGCTGCCGCGCGAGCGGCGGGTTGGTCCAGCGCGCCGCCCAGCCGCCCACCTCGAGGTGGGCCTGGTCCGGGAGGCCGGCCGGCGCGCCTGGCGCCACGGGGCGTCCGTCGACCCGGACGCCGCCCGTGGGCGCGCCGGGGAGCAGGTCGAGCCGGCCGATCCCGAGGCTGGGCGCCACGCGGGCCCACGCGGCGCCCGGGGCCTGCGCGGGCGCGACCGGGCCGTCCCCCGCGAGGAGCACCCCGCGCGGGCCGACCTCCAGGGCGCC
>JANJTH010000584.1 GCA_024711205.1 Planctomycetota bacterium
CCGCCGGGCTGGCGCGGCTCCACCGGGCCCGCGCGGCGCTGGCGCTCGCGGGGCCGGACGGCCGGGCCCTGCGGAGCCTCGGCGAGGACCAGGCCGAGCTGCGCCGGCTCGCCCCGCGCCTCCACGTGCTGTGGGCCCGGCTCTCGCTCCGCACGAGCGGCGCGCGGACGGCGCTCGAGGCCGCCCTCGAGGCGGCGCCCGAGCTGGGGATCCCCTCGTCGGCGTCGACGGCCGACGCGCCGCCGCCCGGGGCCGGGCCGGCGGCGGCCGGCGCGGGCGAGGGGGGCAAGCGTGGTTGAGGGCCGGCCGCCGCGGGCGGGCGCGAGGAGCAGGGCGTGGAGCTGACCGGGGTGATCGGGGGGAGCGGGCTCTACGAGCTCGAGGGCTTCGAGGTCGAGGCGCGGCGCGTGGTCGACACGCCGTTCGGGCGCCCGTCCGACGAGGTCGTCGTGGGCAAGCTCGAGGGCCGCCCGGTCGCGTTCCTGCCCCGCCACGGGCGCGACCACCGGTTCAACCCGAGCCAGGTCAACTACCGGGCGAACATCTACGCGCTCAAGCTGCTCGGCGCGACGCGCGTGATCTCGGTCTCCGCCGTGGGCAGCATGAAGGAGGAGATCCGCCCGGGGCACGTCGTGCTCGTCGACCAGTTCATCGACCGGACCGTCTCGCGCCCGCGCACGTTCTTCGAGGACGGGATCGCCGCGCACGTGGGCTTCGCCGACCCGATCTGCGAGGAGCTCCGGCGGACGCTCGTCCGCGCGACCGAGGCCGCCGGGGTGCCCTTCCACGACGGCGGGACCTACGTGTGCATCGAGGGCCCGCAGTTCTCGACCCGCGCCGAGTCGCGCCTGTTCCGCTCGTGGGGCGTGTCGGTGATCGGCATGACGAACCTCCCCGAGGCGCGGCTCGCGCGCGAGGCGGAGCTGGCCTACGCGACGATCGCGCTCGCGACCGACTACGACTGCTGGCACGAGGACGAGGCCGACGTCTCGGTCGAGGCCGTCGTCGCCGTGCTCCAGCAGAACGTCGCCAACGCCAAGCGGATCGTGCGCGGCGCGCTGCTCGCGCTCCCGCCGGTCTGCGAGAGCCCGGCCCGCACGGCGCTCACGCACGCGATCATGACCCACAAGGACGCGATCACGCCCGAGGTGCGCGCGCGGCTCGCGGCGCTGATCGGCAAGCAGGCCCCGGCGGAGGAGCCGCCGGGGGCCTGACGCGCCCTGGCGCGTCAGGCCCCCGGCACGAGCGCGAGCTCGAGCGCGCCGCGCGTGCGGCGCGGCACGACGAGCACGCCCGCGAGGAGCACCGGCTGGGCGTCGAGGGCGCGCTGGCGCGCGCCGCGGCGCTCGCCGCGCGCGGGGCCGATCGGCGCGCGCCCGAGGAGGCGGCCGTCGACCGGGTCGAGGGCGAGCACCGCCGCGTCCGCGTCGGGCGGGGTCGCGGGCGCCGGGCCGTCCTCGCGCGGCCCGCGCGGGACGAGCAGGAGCGCGTCCGCAGTGGCCAGCAGCGCCTCGCCGGCCTGCGCGGGCAGGTCCGCGACGGCCCAGGCGACCCGGCCCGCCTCGTCGAGCCCGACGAGCGCGTCGCGCGGGGTCACGGCGCCGAGCTCGCGCCCGTCGACTGGCAGGAGCGCGGGCTCGTCGGGCGGCGGCGCGCGGCCCGCGAGGCGCGGACCCACGGTCGTCGCGGAGGCCACGCGGAGCGGGCGCTCGAGGGCGATCGGGGGCCCCGCGGCGCCGGTCGCCGCGTCGACCCACACGGCCGCCTCGAGCGCCGAGAGCCCGGTGCCGCCGCCAGGGAGGGCCTCGCTCCGGTGCGGCAGGCCGACGAGGCGGCCCGGCCCGGCCGGCAGGAGGCCCCGCCAGGGGCTGAGCCTCCACGGCCCCCGGGTCAGCCGGACGGACCACACGGCGCGCCCCGCCGCGTCGAGCCCGGCGGCCTCGGCGGCGCCCGTGACCACCGCCACACAGCCCTCCGCGCCGGCGGCGCCACCCGCCGTCGGCGGTACGAGCGCGAGGGTCCCCGCGCGGAAGTGGGCCGACTCCTCGCGGGCCAAAGCGAGCGCGCCGGTCTCGACGTCCAGGGCCCACATGTGCCCCCCGTAGGTGACGCGCCCGTCGAGCAGGAGCGCCCGGTGATCGTCGACCGACACGGCCTGGAAGCGGCGGTCCCACGCCTCGCGCTCGGCCTGGGGGACCTGCGCGACCGGACCCGCGACCGCGCCCGTCGCGGCGTCGAGCGGGAGCGCGCGGCGGTGGCCGCGCCCGGCCGTGAGGACCCACCGCGCGCGCGGCGCGTCGCCGAGCCCGCCCGTCTCGCCCACGTGCACGAGGGCCCCGCAGTCGGCCTCGAGGCAGCGCCAGCGGACCGCGCCCGTGAACACGTCGAAGGCGACGACGTGCGCCCGCCCGGCCGCGGCGAGCACGCGCACGCAGGCGAAGCCGTGGCCGAGGTCGACCAGGCGGCCCTGCGCGCGGGCGCCGCGCGGCAGGCGCAGGGTCACGTGACGCGCGGGGCGCAGCGTGCGCAGCCCGCGCCAGCGGGCGTGGTGCGACGAGGGATCGCCCGAAGGTGGCGGGAGCAGGTCGCGGACCGTCGCCCGCGGGTCGAGCGTGAGCGCGCGCCCGGCCGCCTGCGCCGCCTCGTGGTCGAGGCCCGCGCGCGCCCGCGCCCGGGCGAGCCGGGCCCAGTCGTCGCCCACGGCGTCCGGGGCGGCGGCGGCGCGCTCGAGCCCCCGGAGCGCCGCGTCGCCCGCGCCGGGTCCCCGCCGCGCTCGGTCAGGTCCGGCCCGCCCGCCTCCGCTCAGGTCGGGCGCTCGAGCAGGTCGTGGCGGAGCTGCGCGCGCTCGGTGAACACGGCGCGCGCGGCGAGCCGGGCCGTGATCACCGCCGTGACGGCGACCGCCGAGACGATCGCGTAGGACACGACGAGCTGGTAGCGCACCCCGACCTGCGGGTCCTTGCCCGCGAGCACGAGCCCGGTCGTGATCCCGGGGATCTGGATCAGCCCGACGATCATGAGGTGGTTGATCGGGGCGATCATGGCGGCCTGCACCGCCTCGCCGAGCGCGGGGCGGATCGCCTGGCGCGGCGTCGCGCCGAGCGCGAGCGCGGCCTCGATCTCGTCCTTGCGCGTGCGGACCTCGCCCTGCAGGCGGTCGAGCGCGAGGGAGGTCCCGGTCATGGTCGATCCGATCACGAGCCCGCCGAGCGGCACGACCTGCTCGGGCGCGAACCACGGGTCGGGCCGCAGGACGACGAACACGATCAGCGGCATGACGGAGAGCGTCGCGCCGGCGATCCCCGCCAGGCAGATCAGCCGGGCGCCCGGGAGGTCCCAGGCCACGCGGCGTCGCGCCCCGTCGGCCGCGAGCGCGCACATGACGAGCAGCACGCCCGCGACGACCCAGGGCGAGCGGGCGGCGATCACGGCCTCGAGCACGACGCCGAGCAGCGAGAGCTGCACGAACGCGCGCGCGGCGCCCCACGCCAGCGTGCCGCCGAGGCGCAGGCGGCTCGCCCACGAGAGGGCGAACGCGTAGCCGAGGAGCGTGAAGGCGAGCGCGCAGTCGGCGGGGGACAGGTGGCGGAACACGGCGCCACCGTAGTCGCGCGTCGCTGCGGGCGCGAGCCGGACGTCGAGCCCTGGCCCGCCCGCGGCGCCCCAGGGCGGCGGCGCGGCCGAGCCCCCACCGCCCCGCCCCGGCCGGGCGG
>JANJTH010000595.1 GCA_024711205.1 Planctomycetota bacterium
AGGCGCAGCCGCGCGCCGGGCGCGACCGGGCGCGCGCCGGCGGCCAGCGCGCCGGCGGCCAGCGCGCCGGTGGGCGACCGGGTCACGGGGGGGCGTCGAGCGCGCGGCGGACCGCCTCGACCGTGGGCCGGACCTGCGCCAGGACCACGTTCGTGACGAGGAACGCGGGCACGCCGGGCTGCCGGACCTCCAGCGTGTAGACGAGGAGCGAGCGGTCGGGCCCGAGCGGGCGGACCTCCCAGCTCCCGCGGTTCACGACGCGCCCGCCGACCGTGGCGTGCTCGCTCGAGGCGTCCCAGCGCGCCGCGAACCCGGCCTCGCCGCGCGTGTGGTGCACGACGACGTCGATCGGGAACGCGCGCAGCGGGGCCTCGATCCGGCCGACCAGGCGGGCCGACGCGAGGCCCTGGCGCTCGACGGCGCCGAGCGAGAGGTCCCACCACAGCCCGCGGAAGATCTCCGGGAAGCGCTCGTAGGCGGTCAGGACCGCGAACACGTCGGCGGCCGGCCGCTCGACCACGAGCGCGCTGCGGACCACGAGGTGCCCGTCGTCGCCGCGCAGGAGCTGCGCCGTCGGCCGCTCGCCCGGCGCGGGGTCGCGCGGGGCCGCGTCCGGCCGGGTCCCGTTCACCCACAGGAGCCCCGTGAGCGCGGCGAGCACCCCGAGCCCGCCCGCGACGATCCAGAGCGCGCGCCGGTCGGGCGGGCGGACCGGGGCCGGGGCCGGCGCGCCCGCGCTCGACTCGTTCGCCGGTGGCCCGCTCACAGGGCCCCGGCGATCGCGACGCCGACGCCGAGGAGCGCGCCCGTGGCAGCGACGCCGATCGTGGTGCCCACGACCGTGAAGAGCGTCAGGCGGCCGAGCGCCGCGAACGCCGCGCCCGGGTCCGGCGGGATCATGACGAGCATGACCGGGATCGCGAGCAGGCTCGCGAGGAGCTGGACCGCGGGCAGGCACACGGCCAGCACGGTGAGCCCCACGGTCGCGGACTCGCCCGCGCCGGCCGCGGCCACCCCGAGGAGCGTCAGGAGGGCGAAGGTCAGCCAGTAGGCGACGAGGGCCCGGCTGCGGCTCGCGGCGCGCGCGAGCTCCTCGGGGGCGTTCGGCTCGAGCAGCGGCGGGCCGGAGCTGACGCCCGAGCCGATCGCCGCGCCGAGCACGCCGCCCAGGGAGTGCACGCAGCACGAGCAGCAGCAGCAGCACGTGCAGCAGCCGCTCCCGACGACGATCGTCCGCGCGCGCCGCTCGGGCGGGTGGACCTCGAGCTCGACGGGGACGATCGGGGCCGTGTGCTGCATGGCTGGAGTCATAGCCGGGCCGCCCGTGGCGGACAAGCGGGCGGTGGGGGCCCTGGCGTCGCCCACGAGCGGGCAGAGGAGTCGATCACTCGGCCTCGGGCCGCGGAGGGGAGCGCGGGGCCCTCGCACGACCGCGGGAGCGGGACGGGAAGAAGAGAGGCGAGGTCGTCGCACGACCGCGGGAACGGGAACGGGAACGGGAACGGGAACGGGAACGGGAAGAGCCGCTTCGGTCCGCGCGCGGGCCGGGCTCGCGCGTCGTCCGCGGCCGGTCCACCCCGCCCGTCGCTCAGGCCTCCGGCGGGGCGGCCGGGTCCTCGATCGTGCGCCGGAGCAGCTCGAGCGCGCGCTGCGCGTAGAGGCCGTCCGCGACCCGCTCGTCGAAGCTGAACCGCAGGCGCACGACGCGGCGCGGGGAGCCGCCGGCGTCGGTGCCGACCTCGCGCGCCTGCCCGACGACGCAGAACAGCGACGCCGTCCCGTGCTCGTAGAGGTGGTGGTAGGCGGCGTCGAGCCCGACGCTGCCCAGGTTGGCGAGGAACGCGCTCGTGTAGAGCGGGTCGAGCGCGAGGAGCCGCCCCGGCGCGAGGCCCCAGGCGTCGAGCCGCCGGAACAGCGCGTAGGCGAGCCGCAGGACCCAGCGCGGGAGCGCCGCGAGCAGGCGCTGCTCGCGCTCGGCCGCCGTGGGCCCGGCGCGACCAGTCCGGACGTCGCCCGCGACGGCGGCCACGACGTCGTCGAGCGTCCAGGCCGGGTCGAACCGGCGCTTGAGCGTGACGAGCGGCGCGTCGTCGGCCCGCGCGCGCTTGGCCGCGAACGACAGCCACACGCCGTCGCGGTCCCACAGGCGCCCGCCCGCGACGAAGCGGTTGAGCCACGGCCGCCGCGCCAGCGCGCGCGCGAAGGCCCACAGCACGACGTGGAACAGCGTCGCCGGCGGGCCGCCCGCCTGCGCGTTGCGCGCGGCCAGGAACGCCGTCGTGCGCGTCACGTCGACGTCGAGGTCGAAGTAGACGGCCGACTCGGTGCGCGTCGGCATGACGAGCGGCATGAGCGCGCGGTAGGCGGGGACGTCCCGCGCGAGCCGCCCGTCGGGTCGCCGCGGCCACACGGGCGCGGGCCCGACTACGCCGCGCCCGCGGGGCGGCCGGCGACTTCGACTCCGGGGCCGCGGCGGCGCAGGTGCATGGGGCGCGATTCTAGCGGCCTGCCCGGCGCGGGAGGCCGGGTCGCCCCGGGCCGAGCGGCAGGGACCCCGCGCGCCGGGGGCCGTCGCCGGGGCACGCCCGCGGCCGGGCGGAGTGAGCTCAGCGCGGCCCGGTCACCGCCCCCGCGGCCGTGGCCTCGTGGCCGAGGCGCCGGGCCGCGGCGGGCGCGTGGTCGGGGGCGGCGGCCCGGCAGCGCTCGGCGTGGGCGGCGGGGGCGGCCGCGGCGCCCTCGTGCGCGGGCCG
>JANJTH010000641.1 GCA_024711205.1 Planctomycetota bacterium
CAGCGCGGCCGCGAGCCGCGGGCCGACGTCCGGCGGCAGCGCGCGCGCGGGCGGCTCGCGCCGGGCGGGCGACCAGATCGCGCCGGGGAAGAACGGGTCGTCCGCCCAGCGCGGGACGACGTGCCAGTGGACGTGCGGGACGACGTTGCCGAGGCTCGCGAGGTTCACCTTGTCGGGCGCGAGGACCTCGCGCACGGCCGCCTCGAGCGCGAGCACGCCCGCGAGGACCCGGCGGCGCAGCGCCGGCGGGAGGTCGGTCATCTCGCGCGCGTGCCCGCGGACGACGATGCGGCACAGGCCCGGCACCTCGCCGTCGCGCACGAGCACGGCGGACCACGCGGGGCCCTGCGCGGGGTCGGCGGTCGGCTCGTCCCCGAGCGGCTCCCCCGGGAGCGCCCGGCAGAGCGGGCAGGCCGGGTCCGCGCTCACGGGCGCCCCGCGGCCACGCCGGCCCGCCAGGCCTCGAGCGCCGCGGCCAGGATCCGCCCGTGGTCGAAGGCCGGCGCCGGGCGCGGCTCGGGCGCGTCGAGGGACTCGAGCCGCACGCAGTCACCCGCGCCCTCGAGCGCGAACCAGGCCCAGGCGTCGGCCTGGTCGGGCGGGCTCGACGCCACCGGGCGCTCGGGGGCGACGAGCAGGTAGGCGTGCGAGATCACGCGCGTGCGCGGGTCGCGCTCGATCGCGTCGAACACGCCGAGCCGCCGGAGCGGCTGCCCGGGCGCGGGCGTGACCCCCACCTCGTCGTGGAGGACGCGCAGCGCCGCCGCGTCGAGGCGCTCCTCGAGCCGCGCGAAGCTCCCGGGGACCGCCCAGCAGCCCCGGTACGGCCAGCGCGCGCGTCGGTGCAGGAACACCTCGGGCGGCGCCGACCCGCGCGGGTGGAGGACGACCACGTCGACGGCGACGGACGGGCGGCGATGGTCCTCGGCGCGGTAGGCGCGCAGGAACCGGGCCTCCTCGCCGTCGGCCTCGGCGAGCGTGGGCGCCCGGCCGTCGAGCCAGCCCTCGACCGCGTCGGCGAACGCCTCGGCGGAGGGCCAGCGGTCCTCGGGCCGCGGCGCGAGCGCGCGCATGCACAGCTCGTCGAGCGAGGCCCGGAGGCCCGGGCGCCGCTCGCTCGGCGGCGGCGGGACGTGGCCCGCGGCGAGCTTGTAGAGGACCTCGGGCATCGTGCCCTCGACGGGCGGGGCGCCGCACAGGAGCGCGTAGAGGAGCCCGCCCAGGGCGTAGATGTCGGCCCGCGCGTCGAGCGCCCGGCCCTGCGCCTGCTCCGGAGCCATGTAGGCCGGCGTGCCCAGGATCGAGCCGCTCTCCGTGAGGCCCCCGCACCCGCGCGCGGCCGCGGCCGGGGCCCCCGGCGGCGCCGGCTCGGCATCGCCGACCCGGCGCGCGAGCCCCCAGTCGAGCACGTGCACGTCGCCCCAGCGGCCGAGCATGACGTTCGCGGGCTTCAGGTCGCGATGGAGGACGCCCGCGCGGTGCGCGTAGGCGACCGCCTGGCAGACCTGCGCGAAGGCGCGCAGGGCGCGGGCGATCGTCCAGCCGCCGGGGGTGCCGGGCTCGGCGAAGGGCTCGCGCGACAGGTCGGCGAGCGTCCGGCCCTCGACGAGGCGCATCGTGTAGAAGCGCAGGCCCGCGGCCTCGACGAGGTCGTAGACCGGCACGATCGACGGGTGCTGGAGCCCGGCCGTGATCCGCGCCTCGTTGAGGAACCGGGCCAGCAGCTCGGCCTCCCCCACGAGCGCCGGGTCGACCTGCTTGAGCGCCACGTCGCGCCCGAGCGCGGCGTCGTGGGCGCGGTAGACGACGCCCATGCCGCCGCGGCCGAGCACGGCATCGAGCCGATAGCGCCCCGCGAGCGTGCGACCGAGGGGGTCCTCGGGGTCCGGGCGCCGCAGGTCGACGCACGGCGCGGGCGTATGGACCGTCTCGGCGTCGGCGCGCGGCGCGACGGTCTCGGCCTCGGAGGGGCGCGGGCCCTCCGTCACGGCGCGCCCGCGCCGCGGGCGTCCGCCTGGGGCGCGTCCGCGCCCGGGGCGAGGACCCAGCCGGTCGCGTCCGCGGGTCGCGCGAACACGACGAGCTGCCCGAGGGCCGCGGCGTCCTCGACGACCCGCGCGACGTGCCCCGGCCCGAGCACGAGCTCGTGCGCCTCGAGCAGCGCCTGCGCCAGCTCGTCCTCGCTCGCCTCGACGCGCAGCGACCCGAACGCGGGCACGCGCCGCGCCACCCACGTCCGCAGCGTCCGGGCCAGCCTCCAGGTCGGCCAGGCCCGTCCGTCCCGGCCGACCCACGGGCGATCTCCGACCGCGTCCGCCGGGTCCCCGCCCAGCAGGTCGGCGGCCAGCGCCGCGAGCGGATCCTCGCCTGGCTCCCCCACGTCGCGCATCGTTCCCCGCCCGAGCCCCGGGCGCAAGGCGATCGCGGCCGGGGCGCCCCGGCCGCGGAGCCCCTACAGCGACTCGAGCAGGCGCTCCGGCACGACGCGCAGCTTCGCCCCCATGCGCGGGAAGCGGACGACCCAGGCGGCCGCCTGGCTCGAGGGGTAGAGGACGGTGCCCTTCTCGCCGCGGCGCACGAGCACCTTGTCGGCGTAGAGCTGGTCCTCGAGCAGCTTGACCTGCTCGCCGCCGTGGAACGCGATCGACATGGGCGGCGGGACCTGGCGGGGCGTGCCCGGCGTGGTGGCCCGCGGGCCGGCCGTGGCCACGGCCGCGCCCCCCTTCAGGTCCGAGGGCCGCGTGATCGCCGTGTTCGCCCCGTCCTTCGCCACCGCCGCGCCTCCTCCGATGGGGACCCGCCCCGCGGGTGGCGAGTCTACCCCAGCCGCGCTGGCGCCAGCGACCCGCGGGGGCCGACTTGGGCACCGACGCGCGGCGCGGGCGGGCGAGGGCGCCTCGTGTGAGGTCCACTCCGCGCTCGGCCCGCGCCAGGCACCCCCCCACCGGTCGGTCCGCCTGGCGCGGCCCCCGCGCGTCGCTCAGGGCGGCCCCGCCGGGGGTGGCTCGCCGTCGGTCGGGGCCGCGCGGCGCCGCCGTCGCCAGCGGGCGAGCATCACGAGCGCGACCGCGGCGATGACCACGGTCACGACCTGCGCGTAGGTCGCGAAGA
>JANJTH010000726.1 GCA_024711205.1 Planctomycetota bacterium
GCCGTCGCGCTCGCGGAGGACGTACACGCCGTCGACGCGCTGCGTGAGCGTGCTGAAGAACCCGCGCGGGGCGGCGAAGCGGCCGTCGGGGAGCCGGGTCCAGGTGTCGACGTGGGAGCGGCCGTTCGTGCGCGTGACGTCTCCGCTCGCGAGCACGATCAGGCGCTCGTCGTAGTCGAAGTCCCACTGCTTGCCGACGGGGCCGTCGTAGTCGAGGCGGCTGCGGTAGGTCCGCCGGAGCACGAAGTCGAGCCCGCCGCGGCCGGGGATCACGCAGTCGGTGCGGGTGAGCCGCTCCTCGCCCGAGTGCAGCAAGACGCTCCCGCACTCGGGGTACTGGCAGACCGACACGCAGTTCCCGTCGTCGCCGTCCGTGGGCTCCTGGTTGCCGTTCGGATCGGGGCCGTCCCGATCGCCGTTTCCGCCGCCCGCGCCCGGCAGCCCGTCCTGTCCCCCCGCCCCGCTCTGCCAGCCGTGCCAGCTCGGGGTGAGGATCCCGACGCCCGGGTCGGTCTCGACCCACAGGCCGTCGGCCGAGACCGTCATGGAGCCGATCACGTCCCACTGGCCCGTGTCGTGGTTGAAGCTCCAGAGCGCGGTCTTGGCACCCGGGGGGAGGCCCTCGACGTTGGGGAACCGGACCGGGGCGGGCGCGTCGAAGTCGGTCCCGCCGGTCGCCTGGATCGAGAACACGATCGAGAAGCTGAGCCCGTCGGGCAGCGGAGCGGGGAGGCGGTCGGGCGGGACGGGCGCCAGGCCGACGCGCTTCGGCTCGCTCGCGGCGGGGCTCCCGGGCGCCGCGTAGAGCGAGCCCGCGGGGACGAGGATCTGCGTCCCGATCAGCTCGGGGAACTGCGCCAGGACCTCGGGCGGGAAGCCGACCACGGTCGCGTCGGTGTCCGAGACCGCCTGCATGGCGTCGACGTTCACGAGCGGCAGGTAGACGTCGCCGACGCCCGTCTCCTCGCCCGCGACCGTCGTCCACGACTTGCCCAGGTCGCGGTAGGTCAGCGTCTGCGCGGGGTCGGCGAGCGCGATCTTCACGAAGAACGTGCCCGCCGGCGCCGGGTCGAGCCGGAAGCTCCCGAGCTCGTCCGTGAGCGCGAAGAGCGTGTCCTCGGCCCCCACGACCGAGATCCGCACGCCCGCGAGCGGGACGTTCACGGACATGGCGGGCTCGCCCGTGCCCGGGTCTCCGGAGCCCGGCTCGTAGCCGGGGTCGCCCGGGCCCGGGCTGCCGGGCCCGTAGCCGCTCGCGAGCTGCGAGGAGAACACGCGCCCGAAGGCCACGGTCCCCGGGACCACGGTCACCGAGAGCGTGTCGAAGTCGATCCGGGCGACGCCGCCCGGCTGCCCGTCGCGGTCGACGTCGATCCGGTTGCCGAGCGCGTCGCGCAGGTGCTCGCCCGAGACGGTCACGCGCACGCGCGCGCTCGCGGGGAGGTTCGCGGCGTAGAAGAGCGTGACCGTGCGCGCGTCGGGCGACACGTGCAGGTGCCCCGCGAGCGTCTGCCCGCCGAAGCTCGCGGAGATCGCCTCGGCCGTGACCGAGGCCGGGTCGAGCGGGGCCGAGAAGCGCACGATCGTCTCGCGCGAGACCGAGACCCCGTCCTCCTGGTGCGCCGGCGACGACGAGAGCAGCACCGGGACGCCCACCGTGACCGGGAGCTCGGCCGCGAGCGCGCCCAGCTCGGCGCGCACGACGGCCTCGCCGACGGCCAGCGCCGTGACGGTGCCGGCCGGCGGCGAGCTCGGGCTGGCCTGGGCCGTCGTGACCGCGGCCACCGCGCCGTCGCTCGAGGACCAGAGGACGAGCGCCGTCACGTCGCGCGTGGTCCCGTCTGCCAGGCGCTCGGTCGCCCGGAGCGGGGCCGACTGCCCGACGGCCAGCGCGAGCGGGCCGGAGCCCGTCCCGACAGGCACGTCGGCCCGCGTGAGCTCGAGCACGAGCGCGGGCGGGGCCGCCTGCTCGACCACGAACGGCTGCGAGCTCGTGCGGACGCCCGTGGCCGGGTCGACCGCGCGCACGAGCACCTGGCGCGTCCCCGGGGCGAGGCGCGTCGTGATCGTGAAGCTCCCCCCCGGGCCCGCGAGCTCGGTCGCGACGAGCTGCCCGTCGACCACGAGCTCGACGACCTGGCCCACCCACGACAGGCCCGTGATCGTGAGCTCGCCGCCCACGGCGACCGCCTGGGGGAGCGCCGGGTAGACGACCGGCGCCGGGAGCACGACGTCGACCGTCAGCGAGCCCGCGAGCTCGGGCTCGCCCGGGGCGAGCGGGATCGAGCGCGCCGTGAGCACGACCGGCCCGAGCGTCTGGAAGAACGCGAGCCCAGGGAGCGTGACCTGGCCCTGGTCGGTCGCCGTGAGCTCGACCACGAGCCCGTCGAGCGGCGGCTTGCCGTCCGACGCCGTGACCTGGACGAAGCCCGTGAAGCCCTCGGCCGTGGCCCCGGTCTCGGTGACCGCGCGGACGGTCAGGTCGTCCTCGCCGAAGGGCGCCACCGGGCCCAGGAACGCGTCCTCCTGGAGCGCGTCGCCCGGCGCGTGGCCGACGCCCGTGTTGCGCCGGATCACGTGCGCCAGGCGCAGGCCGCGCAGGGCCGCGAGGGCGTCGCCCGAGAACGCCCGCGTGTAGAAGCGCGCGTCGGCCCGGCGCAGGAGCTCGAACTGCAGGCGCACGATCGCCTGGAACGTCTCGCCCACGAGCGCGCCCGGCGCCGGCGGCTCGCACAGCCCACCCGTCCAGAGGTCGACCTGCTCGGGGTCGGCGTAGACGGACGCGAGCCGGGCCTGCAGGAGCGGGTCCGGCGTGAGCTCGGCCCAGGTCGCGCGAGGTACCAGCCCGAGCCGGCGGCGGACCTCGGCGTAGCCGGGAAGCCCGTGGTCGCGCCCGCGCTGGAGGTCGAGCGCCGCGAGGTCGATCCCGCCCTGGCCCGGCTCGCCGAACAGGTAGTTGCGGACCTCGTCGACGAGCCCCGCGTCGGCGGCCTGGCAGAGCTGCCGGGCGGCGCCGCGCAGGAGCGCGTCGAGCGCGCCGCCCGGACCGGCGGCCTCGCCCGCGTCGGGGTCCGTAAGCGCGCCCGGGGCGAAGGTCGCCGCGCGCAGGTCGAGCGGGCCCGCGGGGACGGGCTGGCCGTTGGCAGCCAGGCGGAGCAGGCGCGGCGAAAGCAGGCTGTGCCCGAGCCGGAACGCCGCGTGCGCGAACTCGTTGAGCACGCCCGCCCGCGCCGCGGGGTCGTGGCCCAGGTCCGGCCCGAGCCCGCCCGGGCCTGGGCCCAGGACCGCCGGCAGCCACTCCTCGTAGGTGATCGCCTGGAGCTCCGCCGTCACGAGCCGGCGCGCCGCCTGGTAGAGCTGCTCGTCGTCCCAGCTCGGGTTGCGGGCCGCGAGGAGCCCCGCGAGCCGGTTGTGCTCTCGGACCCACAGCGCGTGCATGGCGAGGAGCGGGACGTTCTGGTTCGCGCGCACGTCGCCCGCGAGGAAGAACGTCGGGTCGTGCGGCGTGGGCAGGTTGTCGAGCCCGCCCGTGTTGCGGGGCAGCAGCTCGCCCGGGCCCGTCCTCAGGCGGCCCGTGCCGTCGAGGGCGCGCAGCGCCTGCGCGCGGACCGGGTCGGCCCCGTAGACCATGGACCCGTCGAGCCAGGCCGTGACCTCGTTCGTCTGCTCGCGGTAGCCCAGGCCGCCCTCTGGCCCGGACGGGGGCGGCGGGAGCGGCGAGGTCGGGTCGTAGGCCGAGCGCGAGAAGGGCAGCGAGCCCCCGCCGTAGGCGCCGTAGAGCGCGTCGCCGGGCGGGACGGGGATCGGGAACGGCTCCTGCGGCACGTGCGCGCGCGTGAGGCTCAGGTCGTGGTCGAGCAACTGCCCCCAGAACCACACGAGGTCCGTCGCCCGGCGTGCGTTCGGCTGCGAGCTCGCCTGCGCGTGGACCGCGTTGCTGACCGCCCGCGCGCCCGGGCGGTCGGGGCCCGCGGGCGACGACACGCCGTCGGCGTAGGCGGGCGACCCGCCCGGGAGCCGCACGAGCCGCGCGCCCGCGGCGCCTGCGCCGAGCGCGGCGGGGTCGTTGCCCTGGCCGTCGATCGCGTAGGGGCCCGCGCCGTCGAGGACGGACGCGGCGAGCGCCAGGAGGGCGTCCTCGTCCGGGCCTCCGCCCGGGCCGGGGCCGGCCGGAGTGCCCCCCGAGCCGGCGCCGGGCGGGCCGATCCGCAGCTCGAGCGCGACCGCCGCCTGCGATGGCGCGGGCGCGACCGTGAAGGCGCTCGTCGCGGCAGACTGGTTGCCGGCCAGGTCGCGGAGCGTCACGGCGAGCGTGTGCGCGCCGGGCCCGAGCGCGAGGGCGGCGGTGGCTCCTGCGGGGGTCAGGGCGAACGCGCTCGTGACGTCGGTCGTGAGCGAGCCGCCCGGCACGGGCGACGTCAGGAGCGCCTGGAACGCGGCCGGGTCGACGCCGGAGCCCGCGTCGGACCAGGTCGCGGCCAGGGACACGGTCGCGCCCGGGCCGCCGCCCGGGCCGCCCGTGGCGGTCGAGCTCGAGATCACGGCCCCGTCGGGCGGGGAGAGCGTCAGCGCGGGCGGGGTCGTATCGCGGACCGTGACCGTGAAGGTCGCCGTCGCCTGGTTGCCCGCGGCGTCCGTGGCCGTCGCGGTGACGAGCGTGTCGCCGGGTGGGAAGACGCTGCCGGAAGCCGGGGTCGCCGAGACGACCGGGGCCGCGTCGCCGGCGTCGGTGGCCGTGACGGCGAACGTCACGACGGCGCCCGCGGACGAGGCCTGCTCGGCGAGGAGATCGCCGGGCGTCGTCAGCGCGGGCGGCGTCGTGTCGCGGACCGAGACCGTGAAGGTCGCGGTCGCCTGGTTGCCCGCCGCGTCCGTGGCCGTCGCGGTGACGAGGGTGTCGCCGGGTGGGAAGGTGCTCCCGGACGGCGGGACGACGGTCACGACGGGGGCCGGGTCCTGGTCGTCGGTGGCCGTGACGGCGAACGTCACGACGGCCCCCGCGGGCGAGGTCTGCTCGGCCACGAGGTCGCCGGGCGTCGTCAGGACGGGCGGGGTCGTGTCGACCGGACCGCCGCCCCCGGTGACGACGAAGGCGACCTGGGCCGTGGCCGGGTGCCCGGCGCGGTCGCGGATCGTGGCCGTGAGCGTGTAGGTCCCTCCGGAGAGCGGGCCGCTCGCGGCGAGGGCGGCCAGCGTCGACGCGTACGCCTGCGATCGCCCGGGCAGCTCGCCCGGCGTGAGCGTGCCCGCGGCCGCGAATTGCGCCGTGACGTCGCGGGCAGAGCCCGGACCCGGGCCCGTGAGCTCGACCGTGAGCGAGCCCAGGTCGAGGCCGAGCGCGTCCTGCGCCTCGAGCCGCAGCGCCGGCGTCGGCGAGGCCCCCGGGTCGAGGGTCGCGCCCGCCGCGGGGAGGGCCCACGCGAGCACGGGCGGCGTCGGGTCGTGGACCCAGCCCTCGAGGCGGACCCGGACGCGCGAGCCGGGCAGGCCGAGGGCGTCGACGCGCAGCGCCCAGGGCGGGCCCGTGGGCCCGCCGCCGAAGGGACCGAGCGCGACCGGAGCCTCGCGGCCCGCGCCGGTCGGCCCCGGCGTGAGCGGGACGAGGCCCAGGGCGGCCTGCCCGCCCCAGCGCAGCGACGCCACGAGCGCGGGCGGCGCCCCGTGCTCGAGCCGCAGGGCGACCAGCCCGTCGCGCGCGGCCGCGAGCCCGCCCGGCGGCGTGACCGCGCGCGTGTGCGTGCGGCCGGGGACTCCCGCGGCGAAGTCCTCGGCGTAGAGCGCCACGTCGGCCGCGGGGCGGACGACGCCCGGGGCCGCGCCGGGGAGGACCTGGCCCGCCGGTACGAGGCCGTCCACGCGCACGTGGAGCGTCCCGTTGCCCACGACGCGCAGGCGCAGCCGCGCGCCGGGCCGGAGGACGAGTGGCTTGCGCGCGAGTCTGGGGCGCAGCAGGTCCGCCGGCCCGAGGACGGCCTGGCCGTCGAGCTCGACGAAGGCGGAGCCGGGGCCCGCGTGGTCCGCCGTGACGAACCAGGTCCCGGCGTAGGCGCCGGAGGCCGCGGGGGAGACCGGCGGCGTCAGGAACAGGTCGCGCGTGCCCTTGCCCTGCGCGGTCGTGCCGAGCGCCTCGACGAGGCGCGTGGGCTCGGGGGCGGGGGAGGGCGCCTGGGCGTGGGCCGGGGTGGAGGCGAGCAGGAGCGCGGCGAGGGCGAGGGCGGCGGAGAGCGCGGGAACGGGAACGGGAGGGAGTGACCTGGGGAGCGGCGCGCCATGGGGACGGAGGGCGAGGGAGTTGGTGCCCGCGGGAACGGGAACGGGAACGGGAACGGGAACGGGACGGAGTGACCTGGAGGCGGGGGCGCCAGCGGGCTGTGCGCCGGACGACGAGGGCTTCATTGCGACCTCCGGGCGAGCGCGAGGGCGAGGCGCTGCTGCTGGGGATCGAGGGTCGCGAGCGCCTCGCGGCCCCGCGGGTCGGTCGAGCGCGCGAGGACGGCGAGCGCGTTCGTGCGCAGGAAGGGGACGGGGTCGCCGAGGAGCGCGGTCGCGAGCGCGACGGCGTCGGCGGGCGCGTCGCGCTCGAGCCGGCGCAGGCTCGTGTAGCGGACCTCCGGGGCCAGCGCCGCATCCTGCGCCCAGGCCGCGAGCTCGGCCGGGAGCGCCTCGGCGCGGGCGACGTCGGCGGGCACGCGCGGGGCCGGCGGCGGCGTGCGGGGCGGCAGCAGGTCGCGCGGGCGGGCCT
>JANJTH010000786.1 GCA_024711205.1 Planctomycetota bacterium
CGTGCTGCGCGCCGCGACGGGGCCCGCGGCGGCGCCGATCCCGAGCGCGACGCTCGCGCACCTCGCGCGCCGCGGCTGGCTCGACCGCGCCGCCCGCGGCGCCTACCGGACGACGCGCCGCGGCGAGGACCGCGTGGCGAGCCTGCGCGACGCGCGGCGCCGCCCGGCGCGCGCGCGCGCCGCGCCGCCGGTCTCGCTGCCGCGCCTCGTCGGCCTCTCGCGGTTCCTGCGCGCCGTCCCCGCGCAGCGCAAGTGGCGCCGGGTCCTGCTCGTCTGCTACTTCCTGGCCGAGCACTGCGGCGTGCCCGAGGTCGACCAGCGCGTGCTCCAGGCCGTGTTCCTGCGCCTGCGCGGGATCGAGGCCCCGGGCTCCCTCGCGGCGCTCCTCTCGCAGACGCTCTGCAAGCGCCTGGGGCTGCTCGAGCCCGGGTCGCGGCGCGGCCTCTACCGCCTCGCCGCGAAGACGCGCGACGACCTCCGGCGCCAGCCGCGCGTCGCGGCGGCCGACCAGGCCCAGCGCGCGCAGAGCGGCTCGGTCACCCGGACTGGCTGACGCCCGGGCGCCCGGCGCCGCGGACCGCGGCGCTTGGGGATCGCGCGCGCCGCGGGTAGGGTCCGACGCTCCTCGTCGCTGACCACTCCCTGGTGTGACGCCCTGGTGTCCGCTCGCAGGCGACAGGCGGGCTCGCCCCCGCCGTCCCCGGGCCCACCCCGCGGGCCGGCCCGGCGAGCGACCGGCGGCGGGGAGGGCGGGCCCGGAGCGGGCGGGCCGCCGGACGAGGGGGCGCGGCGTGCAGGGACGGATCCGACGGGTGCTGGCGCTCGGCGCGCTCTTCGGCGGGCTCGCGCTCGTCGCGGGCGGGCTCGCCCTGTTCAAGCGGCGCGCGCTCGCCGCCGCCGACGCGCAGGCGGGGGCCTACGAGCCGGCCGAGGCGGTCGAGGTCGTCGCGGCGCGCGAGGCGGCGTGGACCCCCATGGCCGACCTCGTGGGGACGGTCTTCTCGCGGCGCGCCGTCCAGCTCAGCAACGAGGTGCCCGGGCGCGTGCGCGCGGTCCACGTCGCGTCGGGGCAGGTCGTCGAGGAGGGCGCCGTCGTGCTCGAGCTCGACGACGCGGTCGTCCGGGCCGAGGAGGGCGCGGCCGCGGCCCAGGTCGAGGTCGCGGCGGCGGCCGTCGGCGCGGGCGAGGCCCGGCTGCGGCTGGCCGAGGTCTCGCTGCGCCGCCTCGAGCGCCTCGCGCGCGACGTGACCACGGAGCTCGACCTCGACCGCGCCCGCGCCGAGCTCGAGCAGGCGAAGGCCGACCGGGCCCGGCTCGAGGCCGAGGTCCGGCTCGCGCGCGCCCGCGCCGCCGAGGTCGCGGCCCGCCGCGCCCAGCGCACGGTCCGCGCGCCCTTCCGCGCGCGCGCGGGGATCCTCGGCGCCCACGAGGGCCAGTTCCTGCCCGAGGGGACCGCGTTCCTCCGGCTCGAGGAGCTGACCGACCGCGTGTTCCTCGACTTCGCGATCCCGCAGGACCACGCCGACAAGGCGCGGCCGGGCCTCGTGATCCAGGGCGAGTGCCCGCTCCTCGGCCCGGGCCCCACGCCGATCGAGGTCGTCGCGGTCGACGCGGCCGTGGCCGACGCGACGCGGAACCTGCGCGTCCGCGCCGAGGTCCGCGACCCCGACGGCCGCCTGCGCGCCGGCATGTTCGTGCCGATCCGCGTCCCGATCGACGCGCCGCGGACCCACGTGTTCGTCCCGGCCACGGCGGTCCTCCGCCAGCCCCACGCCGACGCCGTGTTCGTCGTCGCGCCCGAGGCGCCAGCGGGTGGGGGCGCGGCGGCGGGGGGCGCGGCGGGCGGCGCCGCCGGCGAGGGCGCCCCGCTCCGCGCGCGGACCCGGTTCGTGCGCCTCGGGCCCGCGACCGACGACGGCGTGATCGTGCTCGAGGGGCTCGCCGCGGGCGAGCAGGTGGCGGCGACCGGCGCCTTCAAGCTGCGCGACGGCGCCCTCGTCCGGCCGGTCGCGCCGGCGGGCGCGGGCGCGCCGGCGGGGGCCCCCGAGGGCCCGGCCGGCGACGCCCCCGGGGGCCGTTGACGTGTCCCCGACCGACCTGTTCATTCGCCGGCCCGTCGTGGCCGTCGTGGTCAACGTGCTCCTGCTCGCGCTCGGCTGGCGCGCGCTCGCCGCGCTGCCGGTCCGGCAGTACCCGCGGATCGAGGCGACCTCGATCATGATCACGACGCCCTACGTGGGGGCGAGCGCCGAGGCGGTGCGCGGGTTCATCACGACGCCGATCGAGCGCGCCGTCTCGGCGATCGACGGGGTCGACTACGTCGAGAGCACGAGCGCGGCCGGGCTGAGCACGGTCACGGTCCGCCTCCGCCTGAACCACCCCGGGCCCGACGCGCTCGCGGAGGTGAGCGCGCGCCTGAACCAGGTCCGCAGCGAGCTGCCGCGCGAGGCCGAGTCGCCGGTGATCGAGATCCAGCGCGCGGACCGCCCGTTCGCGACCTTCTACCTCAGCTTCACGAGCGAGCACCTCGACCTCACGCAGCTCACCGAGTACCTCTCGCGCGAGGTCCAGCCCGAGCTCGGGACGCTCGAGGGCGTGCAGCGCTGCGGGCTCGAGGGGCCGCGCCTCGTCGCCATGCGCGTGTGGCTCGACGAGGGCCGCCTGACGGCCGTGGACGTGACGCCGGCCGAGGTGTTCGACGCGCTCGCGCGCAACAACTACCTCGCGGCCGTCGGGCGCACGAAGGGCCGCGACGTCCAGGTCGACCTGCTCACCGACACGGACCTCAAGGACCCCGAGGAGTTCCTGCGCCTGATCGTGCGCGAGCGCGCGGGCGCGCTCGTGCGGCTCGGCGACGTCGCGCGGGTCGAGCTCGGCCACGAGGAGCCCATGGCCGAGGCGGGCTTCGGCGACCGCCCCGCGATCTACCTCTCGGTGTGGCCGCAGCCGTCCGCGAACGAGCTCGACGTCGCGGCCCGCCTGCGCGACGCCATGGAGCGCGTCCGGCCCGCGCTCCCGCCCGGCGTCGAGATGCGGCTCGCCTACGACGGCACCTTCTACATGCGCAACGCGCTGCAGGAGATCACGAAGACGCTCGCCGAGACGGTCGCGATCGTGGCGCTCGTCGTGTTCCTGTTCATGGGGTCGTGGCGGACGGTGCTCGTCCCGCTCGTCGCCATGCCGATCTCGCTCGTGGGCGCCGGGCTGCTCATGACCGCGCTCGGCTTCTCGCTCAACCTGCTGACGATCCTCGCGCTCGTGCTCGCGGTCGGGCTCGTCGTCGACGACGCGATCGTCATGGTCGAGAACGTCGAGCGGCGGGTGCGCGAGGGGCGCGCGCGCCGGGACGCCGCCCTCCTCGGCGCGCGCGAGCTGTTCGCGCCCGTCGTCTCCATGACGATCACGCTCGCGGCCGTCTACGCGCCGATCGGGTTCCAGGGCGGGCTCACGGGCGTCCTGTTCCGCGAGTTCGCGTTCACGCTCGCCGCCGCGGTCGTCGTCTCGGGCGTCGTCGCGGTCACGCTCTCGCCCGTCATGAGCGCGGCGCTCGTGGAGGCCCACGGGGCCGAGGGCCGGCTCACGCGCCTCGTCGCGGCCGGGTTCGAGCGGGTGCGCCGCGCCTACGCCCGGACGCTCGACCTCGTGCTCGAGCTGCGCGGCCCGCTCGCGGGGGGGGCCGTCCTGATCGCGCTCGGGGCCGTCCCGCTCTACTGGTTCTCGAGCCACGAGCTGGCGCCCACCGAGGACGAGGGCGGGCTGTTCTTCGTGCTCGACGGGGCGCCCGACGGGACGCTCGACGCGGCCCGGCGCGCCGCGAGCGAGGTCACGCGCGCGCTCGAGGGGCTCCCCGAGGCGCGGTTCGTGTGGCGGATCGTCATGCCCACGGGCGGGTTCGGCGGGCTCCAGACGGTCGACTGGGGCGACCGCGCGCGCACGACGCACGAGCTCCAGCCCGAGGCGTGGGGGCTCGTGTCCGGCGTCGCCGGGGTGCGGGCCTTCCCGGTCCTCCCGCCCCCGCTCCCCGGCGCGGGGCAGTTCGACGTGGAGCTGCTCGTGACGGCCAGCGCGCCGCCCGAGCGCATGGCGGCCGTCGCGGGCGAGCTCGTCGGGGCCGCGTTCGCGAGCGGGAAGTTCCTGTTCGCCGACACCGACCTCAAGCTCGACCTCCCGCAGGTCCGGCTCGTGATCGACCGCGAGCGCGTGGCCGACCTGGGCCTCGACCTGGCGTCGGTCGGGCGCGACCTCGCGGTCATGCTCTCGGGCGGCTACGTGAACCGCTTCGACCACGACGGGCGGAGCTACAAGGTGATCCCGCAGGTGACCGACCGCGGGCGGGCCACGCCGGAGGACGTGCTCCAGCTCAAGGTGCGCGCCCGCGACGGCGGGCTCGTGAGCGTGCGCTCGTTCGTGCGCCTCGAGACCGAGGTCGTCCCGCGCAAGCTCCAGCGCTTCCAGCAGCGCAACAGCGTCAAGGTGTACGGCGCGGTCGCCCCCGGCGTCACGAAGGAGGAGGCGCTCGCCGCGCTCGAGGCGAAGGCGCGCGAGATCCTGCCGCCCGGCTGGTCGCTCGACTACGCGGGCGAGTCGCGCCAGCTCCGCCAGGAGGGGAGCTCGCTCGCGCGCACGCTCGGGTTCGCGCTCGGCCTGATCTACCTCGTGCTCGCGGCCCAGTTCGGGAGCTTCCGCGACCCGCTCGTCGTGCTCCTCGGCTCGGTCCCGCTCGCGCTCTCGGGCGCGCTCGTGTTCACGTTCCTCGGGCTCACGACCGTGAACATCTACTCGCAGGTCGGGCTGATCACGCTCGTCGGGCTCGTCGCGAAGAACGGGATCCTCGTGGTCGAGTTCGCGAACCAGCTCCAGCACGAGGGGCTGTCCCCGGCGGCCGCGGCCCGCGAGGCCGCGCTGACGCGCCTGCGGCCGATCCTCATGACGAGCGTCGCGACGGTCGTCGGCCACTTCCCGCTCGTGCTCGTGACGGGCGCGGGCGCGCTCGCGCGCAACAGCATCGGGACCGTGCTCGTGGCCGGCATGGTGATCTCGACCGCCTTCACGCTCGTGTTCGTGCCCGCGCTCTACGCGCTCGTCGCGGCGGACAAGCGCCCGCCGGCCCCGGCCGGGGCGCCGGCGCCCGCGCCCGCGGGGGCGGGCGCGGCGGCGTAGCGGGCGTCCGGGGGGGCGGGCCGGCGCTATGCTCCGGGCCGGGGGCGCGCGGCGCCCGGGGGGCGGGCCTGCGTGGGGGACGCGAGCGTGGCGGCCGAGCTCGAGGGGGTGCTCCTCGACGCCTACGACTACGCCGCGGAGGAGCTCGGCGGCTTGCTTCTCGCCGTGCGCGGCGCGCCCGTCGCGGCCCTGCTCGAGCTGCTCGCCCACGGGCGGGCCGGCGTCCGGCGGGCCGCGCTCCAGGCGCTCGCGCG
>JANJTH010000797.1 GCA_024711205.1 Planctomycetota bacterium
GCGCGGTCGCGCTCGGCCAGCGCGGCCTGGGCCTGGGCGCGCGCGCGGTCGCGCTCGACCTCGCTCGCGCGCTGCTCGTCGCGCGCGCGGTCGCGCTCGGCCGTCAGGCGCGCGACCTCGGCCGCGAGGCGCGCCTCGGCCTCGTGCTCGACGCGGCGCAGCTCCTGGCGGAGGAGCGCCAGGTCGCCGCGCAGCCGGCCGCGCTCGGCCGAGAGGCGCGCGATGATCTCGACCGCGGGCCGGACGGCCGCCTCGCGCCCCGCCTGCCGCGCCGCGCGGTCGACCTCGGACGGGTCGACCGGCTCGGCCGCGAGGGCGGCCGGGTCGGGCAGGCTGAGGGTGCGGAAGGTGACGGTCACGGGGGCGGTCTCTCCGGGTGTCCGGGGCGTCGGTCCGGGGCGGCTCAGCGGCGGCGCGGCGCGCCGGGGGCGGGGAAGCCGAACCCGAACCCGAACTGGTTCGCGGGCGGGGCCTGGCGGCGGCTCGAGCGCGGCGTGCCGGCCTGGCCCTTGGCGGGCGCGGGGGCGGGCTGGGCCGCCGCGCGCGGCGCGGGCTCGTCGTCCCGGGCGCCGTCGGCCTCGGCCTCGGCCTCGGCCACCTGGGCGGCCGCCGCGCGGATCGCCTCGAGCTCGCCGCGCGCGGTGCGCGCCTCCTCGGCCAGGGCCGCGAGCTGCTCGGCCTGCTTGGCGTGGAGCTCGCGCAGGCTCAGGGTCGTGTCCTGCGCGACGCGCAGGTCGTGGCCGAGCTTCGTGCGCTCGTCGCGGAGCGTGTCGAGCTCGTCGAGCACGTCCTGCTGCTCGCGGCGCAGGCGCTCGACCTCGGCGCGGGCCTGGTCGCGGTCGAGCAGGAGCTGCGCGGCCTCGCCCTCGGCCTGCTCGGCGCGGCGGCGCGCCTCGTCGAGCTCCTGGCGGAGCTGGGCCTTGGCCTGCATGCCCTCGTCGAGCGTGAGCTGGAGCGTGTCGCGCTCGACCGAGAGGCGCTGCGTGCGCGAGCACTCCTCCTCGATCCGGCGCTGCGCCTGCGACTGCAGGCGGTCGAGCGCGGCGCGCGTCTTCTCGCGCTCGTCGCGCAGGTGGCGCATCTCGCCCAGGAGGTTGCGCACGTCCTCGGGCTTCCACCGCTGGCCCGCCTCGCGCCCGAGCTCCTGCGCCACCCCGTCGAGGTCGGCCTGCAGCCGGCTCCGCTCGCCCTCGAGCAGCCCCTTCTCGTGCTCGAGCGACTTCTTGGCCTGCGCGAGCCGCTCGACCTCCTGGAGGAGCATGGCGATCCGCTTCGCGTCGGCCTGGCCCGGGGCCTTCTTGCCCTGGGGGAGCTGGGCCTCGCCGCCGGCGGCGAGCGCCGCGAGCGCCGCGACGAGCTTGCTCCGCTCGATCACGCGGACCGTGTCGACCTTGCGCTGCTTGAGGTCCTTGAGCGTCAGGGCGCGCGTGGCGTCCTGCAGCGCGACCTCGATCTCGGAAGCCATGGTCCGCTCCTCCAAGCTGCTCTAGGGCTAGTGGTATCTCGGAAAATTCATACGAGAACTTGAGGCTGAATTTTCGAGACCTCGCGGCGCCCGGTCGTGCTCGTCGGATCCCATGCGCTGGTCGTTGCTCCGGCGTGGACCCCCTTCTTATAGTGTCCTCATCTAGCCTATGCCACTAGATTCTGTGGATGGCGGGGCCTGGCGGGCGCGATGGGGCGTCCTCGCGGCGGCGCATCGGGTTACGATCGCGCCGCGATGCACGGGCTCCCCGGGGATGGGGTCCGGCCGGGGTCGCGCGGCGGGATCGAGGGCCGAGACCGGGTGGCTGCGCCGAGGATCCTGATCGTCCGCCTCTCGGCGCTCGGCGACGTCGTCCACGTCCTGCCGGCGCTCGCGGCGCTCCGCGCGGCGTGGCCGCGCGCGCACGTCGGCTGGCTCGTCGAGGACCGCGCGGCGTCGCTGCTCGAGGGGCACCCGCACGTCGACCGCGTCCACGTCGTGCCGCGGGCGCTGTGGCGCCGCCGCCTCGCGCGCGACCCGCTCGAGGTCGCGCGCGGCGTCCGGCGGCTCGTCGTCGAGCTGCGGCGCGCGCGCTACGACGCGACGCTCGACTTCCAGTCGAACCTGCGCTCGGCGCTGCTCGCGCGCGCGTCGGGCGCGCCGGTGCGCGTCGGGCAGCCGCGGCGCTACGCGAAGGAGGGCGCCCGGCTCCTCGTGACCGACGCGCCGGCGCCCGTGCCGGCCGAGGCCCACAAGGTCGTCCGCAACCTGGCGCTGCTCGGCCCGCTCGGGCTCGCCCCCGCGGCGCCCCCGCGGCCCGTCGTGCCCGAGCCGCCGGCCGCGCGCGCGCTCGGCGAGGCCTTCGCGCGGGGCGGCCCCCGGCGCGCCGTGCTCCACCCGGGGGTCTCGGCGTTCGGCGCGCTCAAGGCGTGGCGCGAGGAGCGGTTCGCCGCGCTGGCCCGCGGGCTCGTGGCCGCGGGCGCGCGCGCGTGCTTCGCCTGGGGGGGCGCGGCCGAGGAGCGCGTCGCGCGCCGGCTCGCCGCGCTCGCGCCCGGGAGCGAGGTCCTGCCCGCGACGGCGGGGCTCCTCGACCTGGCCGCGCTCCTGCGCCGCGCCGACCTCGTGGTCGGCGTCGACTCGGGGCCGCTCCACCTCGCGGCCGCCGTGGGGGCGCCGGTGCTCGGGCTCTACGGCCCGAAGGACCCGCGGACCTACGGCCCGTTCTGGGCCCCGCACGAGGTCGTGCGCGCCGGGCTCGAGTGCAGCCCGTGCCGGCACCGGCGCTGCCCGCGCCCCGACGTCGTCGTGGCCGAGGGCACGAACGGGCCCGCGCGGCTCTCGCCCTGCATGGAGGCGCTCGAGGTCGACGTCGCGCTCGCGGCCGCGCTGCGCCTGCTCGACGCGCCGCGCCCGGGTCGGTCCGCCCTCGCCTGACCCTCCCCCCTGGTCGCGGGCAGGCCGGCGCGTACGATCGCCCGTGCGCGCGCGACCGCCGCCAGGAGCGTCCCAGCCATGAGCGACGAGGCCACGGCCCCCGAGCCCGCCCCGGCTCCGCGCAAGGAGATCCGCCCGCTCAAGAAGAGCGGCACGATCCGGCTCGACCCGGACGCGCCGCGGCCCGGGGCGGGGACGCCCGTCCCCGACGCGCGGGCGGCCGAGGCGGGCGGGTCGGCGGAGCCCGCGCCCGGCCCCACGCCGGGGCAGGGGCCGGAGCGGGAGATCAAGGCGCTCGCGGCGACGACGAGCCGCCTCGCGCCCTCGCCGCCGGCGGACTCGCGGCCCATGGTCCTCGACCGCGAGGGCGGGCGGCTCGGCGAGCGCCGGCCGGAGCGGCCGGCCGACGACGCGGCCGGCGCGCCGGAGCCCGGCGAGGGCGGCGAGCCGGCGGCCGCGGGCGCGGGCGCGGGCGGCGAGGCGCCCACGCGCGCGGAGCTCCGGGGCGGGGGCGCGGGCCTGCGCGCGCGCCACCCCCTCCGCCGCAC
>JANJTH010000805.1 GCA_024711205.1 Planctomycetota bacterium
GCGCCGGGCCTGGCCCGCGCGCGGGCCGAGGTGACCCTGCTGCTCGCCCCCGGGCCCGGCGGCGCGTCGGACGACGCCGCGCCGGCCGCGGCCCCGCCCCCGACACCCCCGGACCCGACCCCAGGAGTCGCCCGATGACCGCCTCGCTCCGCCGCGCCCTCGCGACCCTCGCCCTCACGCTCCCCCTCGGCGGCTGCCTCGGCCAGGCCGACCTCGACCGCGGCCTCGACGACAACCTGCGCTTCACGGGGCGGGTCATGGGCTTCTCGCTCGACGCCGCGGTCGAGTCGCTCGAGACCCGCCTCGCGCTCCTGCGCGCGTTCGAGGGCGACCCGCGCCTCCCGCTCCTCGAGCAGCACCTGGGAAGCGCCGCCGACCTCCAGGCCAAGCTCGAGCGCGTGCAGGCCGAGAAGCGCAGCCTGATCGAGGAGAACCAGCGCCTCCGCCAGCGCTACAAGCCGCCCGAGGCCCCGTAGGGGGTTCCGCTGGAGGGGCCCGCCCGGACCCGTGCGTGCCACCGACCCCGTCGATGGGTCGTTCGTTCCCACCGCGGCACGATGAAGTGAAACGGAAAGAAGCGCAAGGCGCCCAGGCAAGCGTAAGTCGCTTCTACACCGTGCGTGCGGCAATGGCGCAGCGCTTGCTCTGTTCTCGTCGGGAACGGAGAGGAAGGGCGCCATGGCCTTGCACGACTTCGAGAACTACGACGATCGGTTCTCGTGCCCGAATTGCGCCGAGGCCTTGCCCTTCAACACGTTCCCCCAGACCTGCGACGAGTGCGGGTTCCGGGTCGAGGTGTTCAAGTCGCGCGAGGAGGCGGGCGTCGCCCTCAAGCACCTCGCGCTCGACCCCGACGCGATCACGACGAGCCCCAGCCATGTCTACGGCCTGGGCTGGGTCGTCGGCCACACCCGGCTGCTCCTGGTCTGAGGGAGTTCAGGGGCGCCAGAGACGGGCGATCGCCCTGGCCCGCGGAGGGTCAGCGGGGCAACTGGAGTGTCGTGACGCCCGCGCCGCGCCGGACGGCCTCGGCCCACGGGCAGCCCGGGCACATCGACCGGCAGCAGCCCTCGCCCCGGAGCGCGGGGGGCGCGCCGGGGAGGCGAGCTTCCACTTCGCGGCCCTGCGGGACGCCGAGCAGCGAGCCGACCGTGAAGCCCCGTCCGTGGTGGCGCTTGCCCATGCCCTGATCTGACCGTCGGCCCGCCCCGCCGTCAACGTCGGTCATTCGGCGCACGTCCCCGGGTCACCCGCCCTCGCCGTCGAGCCAGGGGGCGTGGAAGGGACGGGGGTCCCCCTTGCGCGCCGTCGCGAGGAGGTGCCGCTGGTAGCGGCGGAGCACGGGCAGGCAGGTCAGCGCGTTGCCGACCCGGTATCCGATGCTCTTGGAGAGCGACTCCTCGGGCAGGTAGGGCAGCATGTTGAAGGTCTCGCAGCGGACCTCGCGGAACCCGACGCCCTCGAGCAGCTCCGCGACCTCGCGGCGCAGATACTCGCGGTTGTGGCGGTCGCCGTAGGTCGTCTTCGCGTAGGGCCAGTAGATCGGCCTGAGGGCGAGGAGCTTGAGCAGCTTGACGAAGCTGTTGGCCTGGTCGGTCGTCAGGACCAGGACGCCCGAGGGCCGCAGCACCCGGAGGATCTCGTGGAGGATCCGCTCCGGGCTCAGGATGAGATGCTCGATCACCTCGAGGAACAGCACGACGTCCACGCTCTCGTCCGGCACGGGGAGCGCGCCGGCGTCGAAGTCGACGTTGGCGACGTACGGGATCCGGAACGACCGCGACCCGAGCGAGGTCCGGACCTCCGTCCGGGCCGGGGGCGCCGCCGGACCGTCGAGCCGCCGGCCGCCTCCGATCGCCTGGTACGACCGCGGGCCGAGCTCCGCCAGGAGCAGGGTCGAGAAGGTCCAGCAGGGCCCGAGGTCGAGGACGTCGAGCTCGGAGACCGGCCGGCCGGCGGCCTGCCGGATCGCCTCGAGCGTCCGGATCCACCGGCTCGCGTGGAAGTCGCGGTATGACGCTGGATCGCTGGCCTCGCCGATCCGGCAGGCGTCGACGAGGCGGCGCAGCCTGCGGATCTCACCGGGGCGGAGATGGGCGGGCATGTTCGCGCTCCTGGAGGCGGGGTCGACCTCTTCGAGCGACGCCCCCGCCGCGAGCCGGGCTCCACCGGGCTCGATCGTCCCGCGGGCAGGTCGCCCCGGGCGAGGGGTCGCGCCGCCAGGCGGAGGGGCCGGGCCCCGCGCTCACCACGCGGGCTCCGCGCTCACGTCGCCCCCGTAGTAGCGGTCGCGGCGCGCCTGGTCGACCCAGCCGACCTCCCAGGCGGTCTCGACGCCGACCCGCATGGACTCGAAGTAGCGGACGCCCTGCTCGCGGCCGCCCTGGGCCTGCGGGATCCCCTGGGCCATGACCTCGGCGAACCGCTGCGGGAAGCGCGGCTCGGCGAACGGCTCCACGAAGCCGTGCGGGAACACGCAGCGGTCGCCCTCGTACTTGTCGGTCGCGCCGAACAGGTGCAGGAGCTCGTGGGCCGCGTCGATCAGGGCGTGGTCGGCGCCCTGCTCGGTGAGCGGCGCGAACACGAACCCGCTCCGCGAGCGGCGATCGGCGACCGAGTGCTGGCTCGCGATCCGCGGCAGGTCGGGGACGGGGACGAACAGCACGAACACCGTCGCCCCCTTGCGCGTGGGGACGCGCGCGCGCTGGGCCGCGAACCAGTCGAGGAACGCGTGCGTCCGCCGGTAGCGCTCGCGGAACGAGAGCTCCTCGCCCGCGGCCGGCGGGGCCGGCGGGAGGTCGGGCACCTCGAGCGGGCGCGTGAGGTGGAGCTTCACGGGCGGCGGGCCGCCGTAGCGGGCCCGCTCGCGCGCGAACCAGTCCTCGAGCGCGGGGAAGGTCGGGCGGTCGTCGCCCACCGCGGCGTCGCGCTGCACGCGCTCGATCACCGACCGGGCCGCGTCGTCCTGGAGCGGCCCGTGGAGGAGGAGCACCGTCACGTCGAGCCGCTCGCGCCAGTCCGGGCGCCAGGCCTCGGCCCGCCGGACGCGCAGGTACTGGACGCCCACGCCCGCGAGCACGACGAGGCCGATCCCCACGCGGACCTTGAACCAGCCGCCCCGTGACGCCACGCGCCCCCTCCCCGGCGACACTGTAGCCTCGTCGGCCGGCGGGCGCGCAGCCCCGGCCCGGGGAGGGACGGCGTCATGGACCTGCACGGACGAAGCGGAGCCCGCCGGCTGGCGCGCGCGGGCCTGGCGCTCGCGGGCCTGGCGCTCGCGGTCCCGGCGGCCTCGGGCCCGGCGCGCGGGCAAGAGCCCCCGGGCCACGGGTTCGGGCCCGCGCGCGAGGTCGCGACGCTCGCGGACCCCGCGATCGACGAGGCGAGCGGGCTCGCGCCGAGCCGGCGCCTGCCGGGCGCCCTGTGGGTCCACAACGACTCGGGCGACGGCCCGCGGCTGTTCCTCGTCGAGGCGCGGACGGGGCGGACGCTCGCCGTCGCGAGGGTCGTGGGCGTCCCGCGCGGGCCGGTCACCACCCTCGTGCAGGCCGTCGACTGGGAGGACGTGGCGTCGTTCCGCCACGCGGGCGAGGCCTGGCTGCTCGTGGGGGACCTGGGCGACAACGAGTCCAGGCGCCCGCACGTGACGCTGTACCTGGTCCGCGAGCCCGACGTCGAGCCGCCGCCCGCCGGGGCGCCGCCCGCGGAGCTCGTGGCGCCCGTGAAGCGACGGATCGACGTCACCTACGCCGACGGCCCGCACGACTGCGAGGCGCTCGCGGTCGACCCGACCGACCCCGCCGGCCCCGCGGCCTGGCTCGTCACGAAGGAGCGCGCGCGGGGCGTGAAGCCGAAGGCCTACCGGCTCCCGCTGTTCGGCGAGCAGGCGGGGGAGCAGGCGCTCACGGCGGCCGCGGAGGTCGACGTGCCGGGCCTCGTCACGGCCGGGGACATGAGCCCCGACGGGCGCCGCCTCGTGCTCCTCCACTACCGGGACGCCTACCTGTTCACGCGCCAGGGCGACGAGGCCTGGCCGGCCGCGCTCGGGCGGGCGCCCGTGCGGATCCCCATGCCGCGGCGCAAGCAGGGCGAGGCGCTCTGCTTCGACGACGCCGGCCGCGCGCTGTGGCTGACGAGCGAGCTCCCGCCCGCGCCGCTCTGGGAGGTCCCCCCGGCCGACGAGACCCCGACGCCGCCCGCGCCGGACGCCACGCCGTCGCCCCCGCGGCGGGAGCTGTGAGCGACGCGCGAGGGCCCCTGGAACCCCGCGCCGCCTTCGCGCCGGCCCCGCCCTGCCCGCGCGGCGAGCTCGCGCCTTCGGCCCGGCGTGGCTATCCTGGCTCCAGGCATGGAGCGAACGCGAGACGCATCTCGGACCATCGTGCGACGGGTGCAACGGGCGCGACCCTTTGTATCCGGAACGTACGAGACTTGTGTGCGGTTCGACCTTTGCTCTAGTGCTGGGCGGACGAGGAGGGCGCCGTGAAGCCGAGGCTGGGTTCGGGTCGTCGTCGCGGTCAGGGCATGACCGAGTACATCATCATCGTCGGCCTGATCGCGCTCGGGTTGATCGTGGCCGTTCGCCACTACAAGGAGACGCTCCGCGTCGCCATCGAGGGCAACGACGGCAGCGGCGGCGTCGCCGGCGGCGTCGACGACGTCGCGGACGGGATCGGCAACCCCGGCTACAACCCCGGCGGCGGCGGCGGCACGTCGGGCGGCGGCGGCAGCGGCAGCCTGAACCCCGTCACGCTCCCGAACGGGCGCACCGTCTACGAGGACTCGAGCGGCCGGCGCTTCGAGGACGCCAACGGCCGGATCCCGTACGGCGGCTGAGGTGCACCTCGCCGCGCGCTGGCTCGCCGGCGCGGTCAGCGCGGCCGCCTTCGTCGGGTTCGGCCTCTGGGTGACCGGGGCCGACGTCCGGGCGCTCTCCCCCGCGCGGCTCGGTCTCCAGGGCGACCCCGGCCCGCTCCTCCCGCCCGAAGGCGCGCGGTGGACGGTCGGGGCGCGCGCCATCGACGGGGCCCCGGCCCACGTCGTCGAGGGGACGACCGACCGCGAGGCCGGGGCCGTGCTCGACGACTACGCCGCGCTCGCCGAGCGCGAGGTCGAGGGCTCGCGAGCGCCGTATCTCCGCCAGGACGACCCCGGCGGCGGCGGCGCCGTCCTGTGGGTCACACGGAGCGGCGCGCGCCGGGCGGCCCTCGTCCAGGCCGACGCCCTGCGCGGCGCGCGGTTCCGCCTGATCTCGACCCCGCCCCCGGGCGAGGGCGAGCGGGCGGCGCGCATGCCGCTCGACCTCGAGCCGCCCGCGGGCGCGCGCCTCGTGTTCTCGACGGTCGCGGCGGACGGGAGCGGGTTCGCGCTCCTCGAGGTCCACGGCAGCGCGCGCAGCGCGGCGCGCCGCGCGCTCGAGCGGGTCCAGGCGATCGGGCTCGTGGCCGACCCCGAGGCCGTCGCCGCGCTCGAGGAGGACGCCGGCCCCGGCCAGGTGGCGCTGCCGCTGCGCGACGCCGCGGGCCCGCGCGGGGTGATCCTCGCGACGGCGGGGGGCGGCGGCGCGCCGGCGCGGGTGACCCTCTCGATCCAGCCCCGCTCCTGACGTCGGGGCGCCCGCGGGCCGGCCGCCGCCCGCGGCCAGGCTCGACGTGCCGCGCTGTCCGGCCTCGCGGGCGGGTGCTACCTTGTGCTCTCCGGTCCGGGGGTCCCCGTGAACAACAAGCTCCTCCCCGTGTTCGTGGCCGTGGTCCTCGGCGGCCTGTCGATCGTCGGGATCCGGCTCTACGTCGAGCGGATCCAGAAGAACTACGAGATCCAGCAGGTCCCGATCCCCGTGCTCGTCGCCTCGCGCGACCTCGCCGCGGGCAAGCCGCTGACCCCCGACGACATCGAGACGCAGAACTTCCCGCGCGACGTGATCGAGCGCGCGTTCCGCAAGACGTACATCGCCGACCGGACCACCGTGATCAACGCGAAGCTCGTCACGCCGATCGCGGCCGGGCAGGTCCTCCAGACCTACCACTTCGCGACGCCGCGCCGGGACCGGCGGCTCGTGTTCGAGAAGGAGTACCGCGCCGTCACGATCCCGGTCACCGCGGTCTCGGGGGTGGCGGGCCTGCTCAAGCCCGGCGACTACGTGGACGTGGTCGCGACCACGAGCTTCAGCGAGACGCGCGACGCGGCCAAGAAGACGCTCGCCGTGACCCGCACGCTGCTCAAGAACGTGAACGTGCTCGCGACCGACACCGTGATCGACCCGAACGACGCGGACTCCGCCGAGGGCTACGCGACGGTCACGCTCCGGCTCCGCCCGCTCGACGTGAACCGGGTCCTGTTCAGCCTGCACAACGGCGCCGCGATCCACCTGGCCTACGTGCAGGCCGGCGTCGCCGAGACCCCGAGCAAGGACCCGGTCACCGCGGACGGCCTCTACAACGAGATCGCGCGGGAGATCCGCGGGGGCTAGGGAGCGGCATGCCCTCGCTGATCGTCCGCGACCAGAAGAACGGGCGCGTCAAGGAGATCGAGCTCGCGAAGCGCCGGTTCACGATCGGCAAGAGCGACTGGAACGACCTCGTCCTCCCGCGCGAGGGCGTCTCGCGCGAGCACTGCGTCGTGTTCGCGAAGGAGGAGGCCTGGTTCCTGCGCGACCTGGGCTCGCGCCACGGGACCCTCGTGGACGGCGCCCCGATCACGGGCGACGTCTCGCTCAAGGACGGCCAGCGGTTCGCGGTCGCGGACTTCGAGTTCCAGTTCCGCCTGGCCCGTCAGCGCACGGGCGGGTCGATCGAGGGCGAGGGGGCGGGCGGGGCGGCGCCTCCCACGAGCGCCCGCTCGGTCGAGCGCGAGGGCGCGCGGGGCTCCGGCGCCGGGGCCGGCGCGGCCGCCGGCGCCGGGAGCGGCGACGCCATGCGCGACGCGCGCAAGGAGGTCCACCGGCGGCTGCTCGAGGCGCGCGAGCTCAAGCGCCTCGACTTCGAGAGCGCGGCCGGCGCCGAGGCCCGCAAGCTGACCGAGCGGGTCGCGGTGCAGATCATCCGCGACCTCGAGGAGGAGGGGAAGCTCGAGTCCGAGAAGATCGACCGGCGGATGCTCCTCAAGCAGGTCCTCGACGAGGCGCTCGGGCTCGGCCCGCTCGAGGAGCTGCTCGCCGACGACACGATCAGCGAGATCATGGTGAACCGCTTCGACCGCGTCTACGTGGAGAAGCGCGGCGTCGGCATGACCCTGGCGCCGGTGCAGTTCACCTCGAACGAGCAGGTGATCCACGTGATCCGCCGGATCGTGGCCCCGATCGGCCGGCGGATCAACGAGCAGACGCCGCTCTGCGACGGGCGCCTCGCCGACGGGTCGCGCATCAACGCCGTGATCCCGCCGCTGGCCGTCTCGGGCCCCTCGCTCACGATCCGGAAGTTCCCCAAGGACCGGCTGTGGGTCGACGACCTGATCAAGTTCGGCTCCATGACCCCCGAGATGGGCAAGTTCCTCGAGCTCGCCGTGCGCGAGCGGCTGAACATCGTGATCAGCGGCGGCACGGGGTCGGGCAAGACGACGCTCCTGAACGTCGTCTCGAGCTTCTGCGCCCACCACGAGCGGGTCGTGACCGTCGAGGACGTGTCGGAGCTCAAGCTCCCGCAGGACCACGTGGTCACGCTCGAGGCGCGCCCGCCGAACCTCGAGGGCGAGGGCGCGATCACGATCCGCGACCTCGTGAAGAATTGCCTCCGCATGCGGCCCGACCGGATCGTCGTCGGCGAGTGCCGCGGCGGCGAGGCGCTCGACATGCTCCAGGCCATGAACACCGGGCACGACGGGTCGCTCACGACGATCCACAGCAACTCGCCGCGCGACTGCGTGGGCCGCATCGAGACGCTCGTGCTCATGGCGGGCATGGACCTCCCGTCGCGCGCGATCCGCGAGCAGATCGCCTCGGCGGTGCACCTGATCGTGCAGCAGTCGCGCCTCTCGGACGGCTCGCGCAAGGTGACGTACATCTCCGAGATCACCGGCATGGAGAGCGGCGTCGTCACGATCCAGGACATCTTCCTGTTCCAGCAGACGGGCTTCGACGAGAAGGGCAAGGTGATCGGCCACCACGAGGCGACCGGCAACGTGCCGAAGTTCGTCCACCTGCTCCGCCGGCGCGGGATCGAGGTCGACATGCAGATGTTCGCCCGCAAGGCGCCGCCGCCCGGCGACGACGGCCCCCGGCGGCGGCGGTGAGCGGGGCCGTGCCGGCGCTCGACCCCACGCTCGCGCTGCCCCTCCCGCTCCACCTCGCCGCCGTCGAGGACGGCCTGCTCCCGCTCGTCTACCTGCTCAGCTTCCTGGGCGTGAGCGTGTTCGTCCTCTCGGGCTGGCTGCTCTTCTCGGCCGGCTGGGAGAGCTACGAGGAGAAGTACCTCGAGGGCGCAGAGCGGAGCGTGGAGGACCTGTTCCTCACGATCCCCCCCCAGCAGCTCCTCTGGCTCTCGATCCTGGGCGCGTTCACCGGCTTCGCGCTCGGGTTCTTCCTCAGCGACGGGCTCATCCTCGGGGCCGTGTTCGCGGTCCCCGGGTTCTTCTCGCCGCGCGGGGCGCTCGCGCTCAAGCGGCGGGCGCGCGCGGCCAAGTTCGTCGAGCAGCTCACCGAGGCCATGGTCACGGTGACGAACGCGCTCCGCTCCGGGTTCTCGCTCCCCAAGGCGTTCCAGCTCGTGTCGAGCGACATGCCCAAGCCGATCTGCCAGGAGTTCGGGATCCTCGTGCAGGAGCTCCGCCTGGGCATGGAGATCGACGAGGGCTTCGAGAGCATGCTCGAGCGCATGCCCTGCACGGACCTCGAGCTCGTCGCGACCTCGATCTCGATCTCGAACTCGATCGGCGGCAACCTGGCCGACGTGTTCGACGCGATCGCGGAGACGATCCGCGAGCGGCGGCGGATCGAGGGCCGGATCGACTCGCTCACGGCCCAGGGCAAGGCCCAGGGGACGATCGTCGCGCTCCTGCCGATCGTCGTGGGCGGGGCGATCTACTGGATCGACCCGGAGCTCATGGAACCCATGTTCACGCGCCCCTGGCCGGGCTGGGTGATCCTGGGCGTGATCGTCGTGTTCGAGTGCCTGGGCTTCTTCTTCATCCGCAAGATCACGAGCATCGAGGTCTGAGCGCGTGACGCCCGAGCTGTTCGGCCTGTCGTTCCTGTTCGCGTTCGCGCTCGCGCTGTTCGTGTGGCAGCTCCTGGTCGGCATCCAGGAGGTCCGCGAGGGCGCGACCGAGCAGGACGAGGGCTACTCGGAGAACCCGCTGTTCAAGCTCGTGTTTCCGTTCGCCCAGGCGATCGCGGCCGGGCTCGAGCGCCGGCGCGGGCTCGACCCCATGCGGGCCGACCTGCGCGAGCGGCTCGTCCGGGCCGGCAAGGCCGACGCGATCACCCCCGACGAGCTGCTCGGGTTCTGCTGCGTGTGCGGCGTGGTCGGCCTCGTCGTCGGCGTCTACTTCATGGCCATGCTCGACCTCGGCCCCGAGGCGATCCTCCTCTGCGGGCTGCTCGTGGCCTACCTCCCGCTCCTGCAGCTCGGCGAGCAGATCAAGCGCCGCCAGAACGCGATCCGCCGCAGCCTCCCCTACGCGCTCGACCTCGTGTGCCTCGCGGTCGAGGCCGGCCTCGACTTCTCGGCGGCGCTCGGGCGGATCGCCGAGCGGATGCGCCGGACGCCGCTGCGTGACGAGCTGCGCCTGCTCACGCGCGACCTGACCATGGGCAAGTCGCGCCCGCAGGCGCTCCGGGACATGGAGAAGCGGGTCGGGATCGAGGAGCTCACGTCGGTCGTGAGCTCGCTCGTCCAGGCCGACGAGCTCGGCTCGAGCCTGGGCCCGACCCTGCGGATCCAGTCGCGCGAGCTGCAGCGCAAGCGCTTCCAGCGGGCCGAGAAGAAGGCCATGCAGGCGCCCGTGCTGATGCTGATCCCGCTCGTGCTGTTCATCTTCCCGCTCGTGTTCCTGATCGTGTTCACGCCGATCGTGATCAAGCTCATGGACATGGGGACCTTCTGATGCGGCTCGTGCGCGCGGAGGACGGGGCCGAGGTGGCCGGGGCGGTCGAGGTCGCCCGGGGCTTCCTGGGGCGCTTCCTCGGGCTCATGGGCCGCCGGGCCCTGCCCGCGGGCGGCGCGCTCTGGCTCGAGCCCTGCGACGCGGTCCACATGATGTTCATGCGCTTCCCGATCGACGTCGTGTTCGTCCGGCGCGGGCGGGGGGAGCCCCTCGCCCCGGGGGCCGGCGGGGAGGTCGTGGGCGTGCGCGCCGGCGTCCGTCCGTGGCTCGGGCTGGCGCGCTGCCCCGGGGCCACGAGCGCGGTCGAGCTCGAGGCCGGGCGGGCCGCCGCGGTCGGGGTCGCGCCGGGCCAGGCGCTCCGGCTCGAGGGGGCCGCGTGACGGCCCCCATGATCGAGGTGCTCACGGGCGACCTGCAGGGGCGCAGCTACCTGGTCGAGGAGGACGAGTTCCTGATCGGGCGCGCGCCGAGCTGCGACCTCGTGATCCCCAAGCGCTACATCTCGCGCGAGCACGCGCGGATCGTCCGCCAGGGCGGGGCCTACGTGGTCGACGGCCTGTCCGAGACGAACCCGGTGCTCGTCGACGACCGGCCGGCCCGCGGGCTCCGGCTCGCGGACGGGCAGGTCTTCGAGGTGTGCGGGATCCGGTTCCGCTTCCGCGCCGAGGGCAAGGGCGTCCCGTCCCGGCACCAGGGGATCGCGCTCGGCGACGGCGGCGGCTCCGAGAGCGGGCGCCGCCCCGCGCAGGGCGGTCGCGCGACGACGAGCGCCGCGGGGCACCGCTGGGACGACGACGACAGCGGCGACCGCGCGAGCGGCGGCGACGCCCGGGGGGGCGGCGGCGGCGGCGCTCGGGCGGGGGGCCGCGACGACGGGCGGCGCAGCGGCGCCGGCGGCTTCGTGTTCGGCGCCGACGACGCCGACCCCGTGGACGACGACGACCGGACGGGGGAGCTCCCCGCCGTGACGGCCTCGACGAAGGGGGCCCCGGCGGGGGGGGCGAAGGGCGCGGGGAAGGCCGGGGCGCGCGGGTCGACGGTCGGGGCCGGCGGGTCGCGGGCGTCCGCCGCCGACGCGGCCCAGGCCCAGCGCTCGAGCAGCGACCAGACGGCGGAGCTCGGGCGGGTGCAGGACCCCGACGATCCGGACTACGACCCGTTCGCCGAGGCCGACCGGCGGCAGAAGAAGGTCGCGACCGTCGACCCGACGCGCGAGAAGATGATGCGCGCCCTCATGCTGGTCGGCCTGCTCGGGATCGCGGTCGCGGGGGGCACCCTCTGGAAGATCAGCCAGAAGGACCCCTGGAAGACGATCGACCACCCGACCCCGATCCGCGTCGCGGTCGACCAGACCGTCGTGTTCGAGGAGCCGTTCGCGGAGATCGACCCCCCGCGGCGGGCGAGGACGACGACCCCGCCCGAGGGCGAGCCGGCGTACATCTACCACCAGGACGCGGTCGCCGAGGTCGAGTGGGCCGTGCCGCACCAGCGCACGCGCGCGATCCTGCTCGTGCGGGGCAAGGAGGCGGGCGAGACCGTCGTCCAGCTCGAGTACGAGGAGAGCCGCCGGATCAAGCGCTTCACGGTGATCGTCGAGGGGGAGGAGCCCCACGAGGCGGCGCGCCGCCGGCGCCGCGAGGAGCTCGTGCTGCGCCCGGAGCGCGAGCTGCGCTACCTGGCCGACACGCACCTGGCGAGCGGCGAGACCTTCCTGCGCGAGAAGGACGTCGTGAGCAAGGAGGGCAACCGGCAGCGGGCCGTGCGCGAGCTCGTGCTCGCGGTCGACGCCGCGGTCGCGCTGCGCGAGCAGCTCGCCCGGACCGGCGTCGCCCCGCCGGACGTGTCGGACCTCGTGCGGCGCTGCGAGGAGGCCGAGCAGCGCGCGCGCGAGGAGTGGGACTCGTTCGTCGTGCTGACCTACGCGAACTACAAGAACATGGTCCGCAAGGGCGACACGAAGGTCGACCTCGTGATCCAGCTCAAGAGCGTGCTGCGCGCGATCGGCCACGCCTGCGACCCGCGCTTCATGCGCCTCAAGCTCCTGCTCGAGGACGGCTGGTCGGTGCCCTGGGACGGCGACGGGAGCGAGGCCTGCGATGTCCGCTGACGAGGGCGGGGCCGCCGGGAGGGCCGCGTGCGCCTGATCTACGAGCGCGGGGGCGAGGAGATCGCGTTCCCCCTCGACGAGGGGGAGACGTGGGTCGGCCGCAAGGACGACTGCGACATCTACTTCCCGGACGGCGGCCTCTCGAAGCGGCACGCCCGGCTGCTCCGCCGCGGCGGGGCCCTCGAGGTCGAGGACTGCGGCTCGCGCAACGGCACGTTCGTCAACGGGGAGCAGGTCCACGGCCGCCAGGCCCTGCGCACGGGCGACGTGCTCCAGCTCGGCAAGCTGCACTTCCGGATCGCCGGGGTCGGCGCGAGCCGGAGCCAGGACTACGACTTCGTCGAGGACGAGTCGTCGGCGGGGCACCGGCGCTCCGCGGCGCGCGGCGACGCTCGCGGCCACGGCCGCTCCGCCGACCGGGGGGGCGACCGCTCGACCTCGGGCCGGCGCCCGGCGCCCGGCGCCGGCCCCCCCTCGCGGGCCTCCGCGCACAAGGCGTCGGGCCCGCTCGCGGTCGCGAAGGCGGTCAGGAGCGGCGAGATCCGGGCCTCCATGCTCGAGGAGTTCCCGGCCGCCCCGCCCTCGATCGACGGCGAGTCCCCGCTGGCCGCCCCGGAGGCCGGGGCCCGGTTCCGGCTCGTGGACGGCGGCCCGGCCCAGGCCTGGGACCTGACCGGGGAGGCGGTGACGGTCGGCTCGAAGGAGGAGAACGCGATCTGCATCCGCGGCGAGGGCGTCTCGCGCTACCACGCCGAGGTCGTGCGCGACGGCGCGAGCTGGCTGCTCAAGGACCTCGGGGCGCGCAACGGGATCTTCGTGGGCGGCAACAAGGTCGACGTGCACGCGCTGCAGGACGGCGACGAGGTGCAGATCGGGACGATCCGGCTCCGCTTCGAGCTCGTCCGGCCGAGCCCGCTCGCGGGGCTCGGCGAGCTGCTCGGGCGGCTCGCCAAGGACCCCGTCGGGACCTACAAGCGCGAGCCGCACGTGCGGATCGGCGCCGCGGCGCTCGTCGTCGCGCTCGTCCTGTGCGTGGCCGCGCTCCCGGCCGGCACGATCGTCGGGCCGAGCAAGCCGCTCGAGCTGACCTGGTGCCTCCAGGGCACGGAGAAGCTCGAGAAGGGCGAGTTCCAGGAGGCGCGCGAGATCTTCCGCAAGGCGAACGCGCAGATCTCGACCGACCTCCAGCGCCTGCCGAACGGCCTCATGAACCTGGCCGGGATGTACCAGGACCTCGAGAAGAAGGGCCCCATGGCGTTCCGCTGGGGGAAGGCCGAGGACACGCTCAAGGAGGCGCTGCGGCTGCCCCAGATCCCCGAGCGGACGCAGCGCTGGATCGAGCGGCAGCTCGTCGTGGCCTCGAAGAACCGCCAGGCCTACGACAAGCTCGTCGAGGCCGAGACGACCGCCGGGCAGGCCTCCCAGCTCGGCGCGCAGCGGCAGTGGCGCGACGCGATCCGCCGCTACGAGGAGGCGCTCAGCCGCTACGCGGACGTCGACCGCGAGAGCGCCTTCGCCTCGCGCGCGAACCAGCAGAGCGCGCAGATCCGCGACCAGATCTTCCAGCTCGCCATGGGCGACGTCCGCGAGCGCATGCGCGCGGCCGAGCCCGACTGGTACGACACGGTCGAGGTGATCGACCAGGTCGTCGCCTACACCGCCTCGGCCGAGCAGCGGTCCGAGCTCCGCCGGCTGCGCGACGAGTGCGAGACGAACGCGCGCGACGAGACCTACTACAAGCAGGCGACGGACATCGTCGGCCAGCGGGTCGTCACCCGCTACCCCGAGGCCCAGCGCCTGCTCGACCGGATCGACCAGCGCTCGCGGATCTACCCGGACGCCCGGGCCTACCTCCAGTGGATCGAGGCCGACCTCCAGGTCCGGCAGGCCCAGAAGGCCTACGAGAACGGCGACGACCGGCGGGCCTTCGAGCTGCTCCGGCTCGCGCTCCAGCACGACGTGCTCGGGCGCGAGGCGATCAAGAGCGTCAGCGACAGGAACCAGGCCTGGAGCCGGGTGGTCAAGGCCTACCAGCTCGGCACGCAGGCGCTCAAGGAGCGGCGCAACCAGGAGGCCCTCGAGGAGTTCCAGCGCGTCGTCCAGCTCGAGCCGAACCGCGCCAACCGCTTCCACGAGCTGGCGGTCCAGCAGATCCAGCACCTGCGGCAGCTCCAGAGCATGAGCCTCGACCGCAAGCTGAAGCAGGGGCTCGACGCGCTCCAGAACGGCCAGTGGGACCAGGCCTACGGCTACTTCCGCGACGTCCACCAGGACCAGAACCGCACGCCGCGCGAGCTCCAGATCATCCAGGAGGCGGTCGTCGACGCGAACCAGAGCCGCAACCTGCTCCGGCGCGCGATCGACTCGTTCCGGGCGGACGACAAGCAGAAGTTCCTGGACATCTGGAACCTGGCGCGGCTGCTCAAGCGCTGGCTCCCGCCCGGGCACCGGGACCGGCCGGCGGCCGAGAAGCTGTACGAGGACGTGCGGAAGCGGCTGCGCGTGCTGGAGATGATCCGGCCGAACGACGAGTAGGGAGAGTAGGAAGAGCTTCGCGGGGCGTGAGCGCGAGGGACGCGGGGCAGAGGGCAAGGGCAAGGGCAAGGGAAGAAGGAAGAGACAGGAGGGGGTCGCGCGGAGGGCGATGAGGGGAAGAGCGCTGCCGGGTGCGGGCGGGGAGCGCCGCTGGGTGCGGGCCCGAGGGCGGCGAGGTGAGGGGCCTTCGCGCGTGGCTCAGTCGCCGAGCGCGACGTCGGCCGCCCGGTCGGCGCGGAGCGCGAGGACCCGGCGGAAGGCGGCCACGGCCTCGGGGTCGAGGGCGTCCACGCGCGCGCGATCGACGAGCAGGCGGGGGGCCTGCTCGAGCGCCGTGGGCGGCGGGCCGAGCCACGCGGGGGGCGCGCCCTCGAGCGTGAGGGCCACGAGCCGGAGCCGGCCGGGGCTCCCCTGGCCGCCGAGGCCGACCCGGCCGCCGCGCGGGCTCCAGGCCCAGAGGAACAGGCCGTCCTGGTCCTCCCACAGCACGAGGGTCGAGCGTCCAGGTGGCCCGAGGAGCTCGGCCACGACCGCGCCCTCGGCCCGCCGCTCGGCCGTGAGCGTCAGCGCGTCGCGGTCGCGGCGCGCGGCGACCCACGCGTCGAGCTCGGCCGTGAGAGCGGCCCAGGAGGCGAGGAGCCGGCGCAGCCGCTCGCGCACGGCGGGGCGGGAGGGGTCGTCGGGCGCGAGCGCGAGGTCGGCCGCGTGGAGCACGCGCACGGCCTCGTCCTTGCGGTCGCGGCGCTCGTGGAGGTCGGCCGCGAGCAGCGCGACGTCGGCCGGTGCGCCGGGCTGGCTCGCGAGCCAGTCGGCCGCCTGGCGCGCGAGCTCGTGCTCCCGCTCCGCGTCGTAGGCCTCGACGAGCCGCCGGCCCGCGGCGAACCGCGCCGGGTCGGCCGGCGCGACCTGATCGCCACCGCGCGGGCGCGCGCCGGGCGGCCGGGGGTCGTCGCTCGGGCGGGCGCGCGGGTCGGGGGAATTCGCGGGGCCCTCGGCGAATTCGCGCTGAAAGGCCTGGAGCCGCGCGACGGGGTCCAGCCACGACATGGGGACGCGCACGAGCACGGCCGACTCCCACGCGGCGGCACGCCCCGCGCCTGGCCCGGCACCCACGGGCGGGCGCTCCTCCGCGGCGCGAAGCGCGAGGCCGCGCGGGGCCCCGACCCAGGGCCACGCGTCGCCCCGCGCGGCGCGGGCGCGCGCGTGGGCCTGCTCGAGCGCGGCGGC
>JANJTH010000806.1 GCA_024711205.1 Planctomycetota bacterium
GCCGCGCCGCGCGCGCGACGCTCGAGGTCGGCGCGGCGCCGACGGCCTCGCCCGCGAGGTGCCGGCGCAGGTCGCGCGCCAGGTCCTCGGCCGTGAAGTAGCGGTCCTCCGGGCGCTTCTCGAGCGCCTTGGCGACGATCCGGTCGAGGTCGCGCGAGATCGTGGGGTCGTGGGACGAGGGCGGCGCGGGGACGACCTCGACGATCCGGCGCTGGAGCTCGAGGAGCGAGCGCGCGTCGATCGGCAGCCGGTCGGCGAGCCCCTCGTAGAGCAGCACGCCGAGCGCGTAGACGTCCGTCCGGCGGTCGATCGCGTTCGGGTCGCCGCGGAGCTGCTCGGGCGCCATGTAGAGGGGGGTGCCCACGAGGTCCCCCTCCTCGGTGAGCGACGACCGCTCGAGGTCCCGCGCGAGCCCGAAGTCGGCGATCCGGGGGGCGCCGCTCGCCTCGACGATGATGTTCTGCGGCTTGACGTCGCGATGGATGATCCCCTGCTCGTGCGCGTGGTGGAGCCCCTCGGCCACGGTCGCGACGACCTCGAGGAACCGGCGCCGGCCGAGCTCGCGCCGGACCTGCCCGAGCTCGCGCCCCTCGACGAAGTCCATCGTGAAGTAGTGCCGCCCGCGCTCGTCGGTCCCGACGTCGTGGACGCGGATGATCGCGGGATGCTGCAGGCGGGCGATCGCCTCGGTCTCGCGGCGGAACCGCTCCTCCGCGTCGGCGGAGGCGCCCGGGCGGAGCACCTTGAGCGCGACGACGCCCTGGGTCGCGGGGTCCTGCGCCTTGAAGATCACGCCCATGCCGCCGTCGCCCACGCGGTCGAGGATCGGGTAGGGGCCGATCCGCTTCGGCAGCCGGCGCGTCGTCCGCGGGGAGAGCACGGGGTCCGACTCGGCGCCGGGGTCGGGGCCGGCGGGCTCGCCGCGCGCCGGGGCCGCGGCGTCGCGGGAGGCGGCCATGACGGTGACGTGGCCGCACGGGCAGCGCCGGCGGCGCTCGCGGGCCCCGGGGAGCGCCACGACCGGGCGCCCGCAGGCGCAGGTGCGCCGGGCGCCCTCGAGCTCGCGCTGGAGCGCCACGTAGTCCTGGGGCGAGATCGCCTTGGCCCGGATCAGCGCCTGCGCGAAGGCCCCGCTCGAGAGGTCCGCGAGGCGCCCGGGCGTTGCCTGGAGCACCGCCTTGATCGCGGCGCGGGAGGCGGGGCGTCGCCGCGCGGCGAGGTAGGCGAGCAGCAGGGGGTCGGAGCGGCGCATGGGTCGACCGCGACCGGCGAGCCGCGGACCGGCATGGTATCCCCTCGCCCCCGCGCGACGCCGCCCGGGCCGTCGCCCGCGCTCGTCGGCGCGCGCCGCAGGAGTAGAATCCCGCCCCGCCGCCGGCCGGGGCACGCCCGCCGCGCGCCGGGCGGGGAGGTGGCCGTGCGGAGGACCCGGACCCTGGCGGCGCTCGCGGCGCTCGCGCTCGCCCTGCCCGGGCCGCTCCCCGCGCAGGACGAGCCGGCGCGGCCCGAGGGCCACGAGGGCCCGTGGCCCGCGCCGGCGCAGGTGCCGGGAGAGCACGCGGCCGCGCCCGGCGAGGTCGTCGAGGTCGACCGCGCCGAGGAGATGGCCCGCATCAAGGCCGAGCTCGAGCGCGTCCGCCGCGAGCGCATGCAGGCCGTCGGCCAGGAGGCCGCGCTCGAGGGGCGGCTGCGCGACCTCGCCGCGGACGCCCTCTCGCCCGTGCTCGCGCCGCGCCGCGAGGTCCTGACGCTCACGCTCGCGCAGGCGATCGACCTCGCGCTCGCGCAGAACCCCGACTACCTCGTCGAGCTGCTCCGCGCGCAGGCCGCCGCCGAGCAGGTCCCGCAGGCCGAGGCCGCGTTCGACCCGGTGCTCACGGGCCAGGCCTCCTACACCGAGGGGCGGCCGCCGTTCTTCTCGAGCAACCCGTTCTCGGGGTTCGCGATCGGCCTCCAGACGGCGAGCTTCGACCGGTTCGACCTCTCGGTCGGGCTCACGAAGCGGTTCGCGCTCGGCACGACGGCGACGGTCACCTGGACCGAGCAGCGCCAGAAGACCGAGAACCAGTTCTCGCTCAACCCGGCCTACTCGCCGTCCTTGCGCGTGGAGCTGAGCCAGCCGCTCCTGCGCGGGTTCGGGCTCGACGCGAACCTGGCGCAGGTCCGCCTGGCGGAGAACGCCGCCCTCTCGGCGGACATGACCTACGCCGACTTCCTGCTCGAGGGGGTGCTCGCGGTCGAGCAGGCCTACTGGGACCTCGTGCGGGCGGAGGAGGAGCTGCGCTTCCAGGAGCGGTCGTTCGAGAGCGCGCTCAAGTTCCTCGACGACCAGCGGCGCCGCAAGGATGTCGGCGCCGCGTCGGACCTCGACGTGATCATCGCGCAGGCCGGCGTCGCCGAGCGGCGCGAGGGCGTGATCGTGGGCGAGAACGCGCTCGAGGCGGCGCGCGACGGGCTCCTCCGCCTCGTCCGGCCGTCGGGCGACGCGCGCCGCTGGGACGTGTTCGTCGTGCCGGTCGACCGCCCGTGGCTCGGCGACGAGGCCCCCCTCGACGTCGAGGCGGCGCTCGACCTGGCCCGCCGCCGGCGCCCCGACCTCCGCCGCGCCCGGGTCGCCGCGGACTCGGCGCGCCTGACGCTCGTGCAGCGCGAGAACGAGGCGCTCCCGCTCGTCGACCTGTTCGGCTCGCTGACCGAGGACGGCCTCGGCGGGCAGCACCACAGCGCCTGGAGCGCGCTCGGGTCGGGGCGGTTCTACGGCTGGACGGTCGGCCTGCGGCTCGAGCTCCCGCTGTTCCTCCGCGCCGAGCAGGCCCGCTCGCGGGCCGCGCGGGTCGGCCTCGCGCAGGCCGAGGCCGCGGTCGCCGGCGCCGAGGCCGGGGTGGTCCTCGACGTGCGGCGCGCCGTGCGGGACGTGCGGACGGGCCGCGCGCGGGTCGAGGCCGCGCGCGCGTCGCGGATCCTCGCCGCGCGGCAGCTCCAGGCGACGTACACGCGCGTCGAGCACGGCACGGCCGTCCCGCGGGACGTCCTCGACGACCTCGCGCGCCTCGCGCAGGCCGAGAGCCGGGAGATCCAGGCGTTCATCAACTACCGGCTGTCCCGGTCGCGGCTCGAGCGCGCCCAGGGCACCCTGCTCGACGAGCGCCTCGACGACCTCGACCCGCGGGTGCGGCGGGCGTTGACCGAGTAGCGCCGCCCGCGGGGCGGGCTCGCCGGCGCGGCCGCGCGGGCCGCGCGCGACGCGGGCGTCGGCCGACCCGGTGGCC
>JANJTH010000820.1 GCA_024711205.1 Planctomycetota bacterium
GGCCTGACCGGAGGGCCCCCCGCGGTGGGGCCCGCCGCCGGGCGCTAGCCCCCGCCGCCGGGGGCCGGCGTCGGCGGCGCGGCGCCGTCGCGGGCGGGGAAGATCTTCGTCTTGCGGTCGTGGCAGTCCGCGCAGCTCACGGGGCGCCCCTGGAGCTCGAGCCGCTGGACGAACTTCTCGTCGCAGACGTGGGCGACCCGCTTCAGCGGGGTCTCGGCCTCGTAGTCGAAGGTCCGGCCCTGCTGGACGTGGCAGTAGGCGCACTTGACGCCGAGCTCGCGCGCCCAGGCGTTCATCTTCTTCTTCATCGCGGCCTCGTCGACCGGACGGTCGCCGCGGACCTCCCCGATCCAGGGCGCGCCGACGAGCAGCAGGAGCCCCAGGAGCGCCACGGCCGCGCCGCGCGTCGAGCTGTTCTTCACGAGGACCTCCGTCGCGCGCGGCGGGCCTCCGGGGCCCCTCGCGCGGGGCCTTAGTATACGGATCGGCGGCGGCCGCTCCGGCCCCGCAGGAGGGCGCCGTGGCGTCGATCGTCCTGTGCGTGACCGGCTCGATCGCCGCCTACAAGGCGGCCGAGGTCGCGAGCCGGCTCGTGTCGGCGGGCCACGAGGTGACGGCCGTGATGTCGCGGGCCGCGCAGGAGCTCGTCGGGCCGGCCACGTTCCGCAACCTGACCGGGCGGCACGTCTACACGGACCTGTGGGCGCCGGTCGGCCAGACCGAGCACATCGCGCTCACGGACCGGGCCGACCTCGTGGTCGTCGCGCCGGCGACGGCGAACTGCCTGGCGAAGCTGGCCCACGGCCTCGCCGACGACATGGTCTCGACGACGATGCTCGCGGTGCGCTCGCCCGTGCTCGTGTGCCCGGCGATGAACACGCGCATGTGGCGCCACCCGGCCGTGCAGCGCAACCTCGAGGCGGTGCGCGCCTTCGGGCACCACGTCCTCGAGCCCGGCGCGGGCCGGCTCGCCTGCGGGCACGTGGGCCCCGGGCGGCTCGCCGAGCCCGAGGAGATCGTGGCGGCCTGCGCCCGCCTGCTCGCGGGGGCGGCCGCGGGGGCGCCCGCCGCGAGCCCGCCCGCCGGCGCCCGGGCCGAGGGGCAAGACACGTTCCTCGAGCTCGTGACCCACGACGCGCCGCCGCCGGCGGACGCGCTCGCGCTCGAGCGCGCCTACCGCGACGGGCTGCGCGCCGAGGGGGCGCTCCTCGCCTCGGGGCCGCTCGGGACGCTCCGCCGCGCGCACGTGCTGCGCGCGGGCTCGCTCGACGCGGCGCTCGCGCTCGCCCGCGGCGCGCCGCTCGCGAGCCACGGCGGGCGGATCGAGGTGTTCCCCTGGCGGCTCGAGGGCGGGCTGGGGACCTGAGCGCGGGCTGCGGGCCGGGCGCGCCGGACCGTCCGGGGGGGACGCCGCCGGCCGCGGACCGTGCGGGGAGGGCTCCCCGGCCCGGCTGGCCGCCGGAGGCCCGCGCGCGAGGACCTCAGAAGGCGACCCCGAGCGCGCCGAAGAGGGCGCGGTGGCGCAGGTGCAGCGCGTCCTCGTCGACGTCGCCAGGGTCGTCCTCGAGGTGGCCGTGCAGCAGGTGGCCGCCGACCTCGACGAACGCGCCCGCGGGGAGCCTGAGCCGGACGAGCCCGCCGACCTCCAGCGACTCGGTGACCTTCGTGCTCCCGAGGGGGAACCCGAGCAGGAAGCCGCCGAACCTGCCCTCGAGCTCGAGCCAGGGGAGGGGGCGGACGCCGACGTGCAACCTGGGCGAGGGCCAGACGGCCCTGAGCTTGGTCCGCCCCGCGCCCGTCACGTTGGCGCGGAAGTCCAGGTGCTCGACCTGCGCGCCCACGTCCGCGAACACGAGCCCCTCGAACAGGTCGACGCGGAGCAGGAGGCGGCTCGCGACGTGCGTCAGCGCGTAGTGCGTGCGCACGCGCCCCCCCTCCGGCAGGGTCAGGCCGCCGTAGGTCATGGGCCGCGTGCTCGTCGACTCGCCGCGCCCCGTGAAGGTCCAACCCTCGAGCCCGAGCCACGCGCGCGAGAGGATCCAGGCCCCGACCTCGCCGCCGGGGGCCGGTCGCCAGGCGTCGAGCCCGATTCGCTGGGTCCTGAAGCTGGAGCCGGGCGCGCCGGGCTCACCGTCCCGGAAGCGGAACTTCGGGTAGACGGCGTAGGCGCGGAGCGCGACGTGGGCCTCGAACGCGGGGCGGTCCGCCGCGGCGAGGTCCGTCTCGGCAGGCTCCTCGGCCCGCACGACGGCGCCGTGCAGGGCCGCGAGCGCGAAGGCCAGCAGGACGGCCCGGGGGCCCGCCGGGCGCGTCGCGCGGCAGGGGCGGCGCGCCATCCGGTCCGGGCTTCGCCGCGCTACCGGCGCGCCGCGTCGCCCCAGCCCGCGCCGGAGCCGGAGGCCTGCGGCTCGATCTCGAGGTGGTGGAGCAGCCCGATCAGGCGGGCCATGGGGAGGCCGGTCGCCTGCGAGCAGATCAGCAGGTTGCCGCCGGCGCGCCGGAGCGCCTCGGTCAGGTACTGGCGCGTGAACCACGCCTTCGCCTCGGGGTAGGGCGTCTCGAAGGCGGCCTCGAGCGCCGTGCCGGTGCGCGCGGAGCGCGCGCCGGCGCGCGCCTGGTCGGCGAGCTTGCGCAGGTCGTCGCGCTCGACCTCGAGCCGCTCGAGCCGACGCTGCAGGCGCTCGAGCCGGCGCCGGGCGCGCTCGGCCTCGGCCACCCGCAGGAGCGCCTGCGCCGCGTGCTTGGCGAAGCTGCGCAGGAGCGACTGCTCCGCGGGCGAGAACGGGCGCCGGCGCTCGGGGTCGTCGAGGATGAGCGCGCCGAGCAGCTCGCCGCCCGCCTCGAGCGGGAGCGCCGCGACGGCGCCGAGGCGAAGGCCCTTGCCCCGCGCGTGGCCGAGGATCCCCTCGTCGAGGATGTCGCCCTCGAGCAGCGTCTCGCGCGCCTCGAGCGTCCGGTTCAGGATCCCGCGCAGGAGCTTGCTCTCCGGCCCGCGGTCGCCCTCGTCGAAGCCGCGCCGCGCGCGGACCTTGTAGCGGATGGCCCCGTCGTCGTCGCCCGGGACGCGCAGCGCGAGCAGCCCGCGCACGAGCCCCGAGACCGACACGCCCAGGTCGAGCACCTCGCGCTCGAGCGTGGCGAGGTCGGGCGCGCCGCCGAGGAAGTGGATCACCTCGTGGAGGCGCTTGAGGTCGCGCAGCTCCTGCCGGACCTCGGTCCCGTCGCTCTTGCCCAGGTCGGGGACCATCGCCCGGAGCGCGCCGGGCGTCGGCGCGTCCGGGGGCGGGGTCACGGCCTTGACGCGACCCGACGAGCGCATGCGCGCCAGGTTGCGCTCGAGGGCCACGCGCCGCGACAGGCGACCGCTCCGACGGGACGAATCCACGGACTGCTCCCGGCGGCTACGACCGCAATCGACAGGCCAAGGCAAGGCGAGACGCAAGTCCATATTCCGCCACGGCGGATTCAGTTCAGGCCGCCCTCATTTCCAGATCCGGCGGCACCGAAGCCGGAAGATGACGCGCCGCGCGATCAGGCCGCGGGGGCCGGCTCGGGGGGCGATCCGCGCTCCGCGGACTGCCCTGCGCCGCGCAGGGTCATGCCGGCCCAGTAGATCCCGCCCGCGAGGAAGAAGCCGATGAACCAGGCGTAGTCGTAGAGCGCGCGGAAGAAGCCCGCGGCGCGGTCGCCACCCGTCGCGACCGCGGTCCCCGCGGCGAGCTCGGCCGCGCGCGCCACGAAGCCCTCCTTCCAGCTCGGGATCGCCTCGAGGAGGAAGCCCGGCAGGTTCACCCCGGCGCCGATCGCGAGCGCGGCGAGCGCGAGGCCGTGCCAGCCGCGCGAGTACTCGTAGGCGCCGCCGCGCCGGTACAGGTCGTCGACCGCGAGCTCGCGGCGGCGCACGAGGAAGTAGTCCGCGATCATGATCCCGCCGATCGGCCCGAGGAGCGCCGAGTAGCCGACGAGCCACGTGAAGATGTACGCGCCCGAGGTCTCGAGGAGCTTCCAGGGCATGATGAGCGTCCCGATCAGGGCCGTGAGCACGCCGCCCGTGCGGTAGCTGATCCGCTCGGGCGCGAGGTTCGAGAAGTCGTTCGCGGGCGAGACGACGTTCGCGGCCAGGTTCGTGGACAGCGTCGCGACCGAGAGCGCGAGCATGGCCACGAGCGTCACGACGGCGCCGCCCACGCGCCCGATCAGGACGACCGGGTCCCAGATCGGGGGCTCGCCCGGGAAGATGAGCGGCGTCGCCGAGGTGACCGCGACGCCGATGAACGAGAACAGGAGCATGGTCCCGGGCAGCCCGATCGCCTGCCCGAGCGCCTGGTCGCGCTGGCTCTTCGCGTAGCGCGTGAAGTCGGGGATGTTGAGCGACAGCGTGGCCCAGAACCCGACCATGGCCGTGAGCCCCGGCGCGAACACGGCGAAGAACTGCCCGGTCGTCTGAAACTTCGACGGCTGGCCGAGGATGTCCCCGAAGCTGCCCGCCCGGATGCGGGCCCAGGCGAGGAGCGCCAGGCCGGCCGCGAGCAGGAACGGCGCCGCGAGCGTCTCGAGCCACTTGATCGACTCGGTGCCGCGCAGGATGAAGAACAGGTTCATGCACCAGAACAGGAAGTAGGCGAAGAGCTGCCCCGGCGTCGCGCCGAGGAGAGCGAGCTTCGCCGCGGCGATCGCCTCGGGGCCGGGCGGCGCCTCGCCGCGGAGCGCGAACCAGAGCTGGTACAGCGCGAGCCCGCCGAACCAGGTCTGGATCCCGAACCACCCGCAGGCGACGAGCGCGCGCAGGAGCGCCGGGACGTTCGCGCCGAGCACGCCGAAGGACGCCCGCGCGAACACGGGGAACGGGATCCCGTACTTCGTGCCCGCGTGGGCGTTCAGGACCATGGGGACGAGCACGATGACGTTGCCGAGCGCGACCGTGAGGAGCGCCTGCCACCACGACATGCCCTGGTCGATCAGGCCCGACGCGAGCGTGTAGGTCGGGATGCACACCGCCATGCCGACCCACAGGGCCGCGAAGTGCATGGTGCTCCAGGTGCGGTCGGCCGCGGCGACCGGGGCCAGGTCCTCGTTCGTCAGCTTCACGGGCGGGTCCTCGCGAGGGGCGCGGAGTCTCGCCCCGGGCGGGGGAGGAGTTCAAGGGGCTGGGAGGAGGGGAAGAAGGGAAGAGGAAGAAGGAGGGCAAGGGCAAGGGCAAGGGCAAGGGCAAGGGAAGAAGGGCGAGGGGGTCGGTGACCGCGGGAACGGGAGGAGCTTCGCTGGCCGCGGGGCGGGAACTGGAGGAGCTTCGCTGGCCGCGGGCGCTGTATCCTGGGGCCCCGTGCTGACCCTGGGCGTCGAGAGCTCCTGCGACGAGACGGCCGTCGCCCTCGTCGAGGACGGGCGCGTGCTCGCGAACGCTGTGCGCTCCCAGGTGGCGCTCCACGCGCCCTTCGGCGGGGTCGTGCCGGACCTCGCGGCGCGGGCGCACGCCGAGGCGATCGACCTCGTGGCCGAGGAGGCGTTCCGCGCGGCGGGGCGGCGGCCCGACGAGGTCGAGGCCGTCGCGGCGACCGTCGCGCCGGGGCTCGTCAACTGCGTCGTCGTGGGCATGTCGTGGGCCAAGGCGTTCGCCGTCGCGCGCGAGGTCCCCTTCGTCGCCGTCGACCACCTCGAGGCGCACGTGTTCGCCTGCACGCTGCCGGCCCCCGGGAGCGCCGGCGGCGAGGCGCCGGCGCTCGAGCCGCCGTTCGTGTGCCTGCTCGTGAGCGGCGGGCACACGGGCCTCTACCGCTACGAGGGGCCCGGGCGGATCCGGCGCCTGGGGCGGACCGTCGACGACGCGGCCGGCGAGGCGTTCGACAAGGTGGCCGCGCTGCTCGGGCTGCCCTACCCGGGCGGGCCGCACGTCGAGCAGGCCGCGCGCGACGGCGACCCGTTCGCCTTCGACCTGCCGCGGGCGCGCGTGAAGGGGAGGCGCTACGACGTGAGCTTCAGCGGGCTCAAGACGGCCGTGCTCTACGCGACGCGCGGCAAGAACCAGCCGCGCTCGGCGCCGCTGCTCGAGGGGGTGCGCGTGCCCGACGTCGCGGCCTCGTTCCAGGAGGCCGCGTGCGAGGTCCTCGTCGACGTGGCCGTGGACGCGGCCCTCGACGAGGGCGTGGGCGCGCTCGCGCTCGGCGGCGGCGTCGCCTGCAACGGGCGCCTGCGCGCGCTCGCGCAGGCGCGCGGGCGCGCGCAGGGCCTCGACGTGGTCGCGGCGCACCCGGCGTACTGCACGGACAACGCGGCGATGGTCGCCGCGCTCGGCGCGGCCTACCTCGCGGCGGGCCTGCCCGGCCCGGACGACCTCGCGCGCGGCGGCGAGGCCCGCTCGGTGCTCGCGTGACGCCCGAGGCGCTCCGCGCGCTCCTCGAGCAGGTGGCCGCGGGCGGGGTCGCGCCCGGGGACGCCCTCGAGCGGCTGCGCACGCTCCCGTTCGAGGACCTGGGCGGCGTGCTCCTCGACCACCACCGCGCGCTCCGCCTCGGCGCGCCCGAGGTGATCTACGGGGCCGGCAAGACGCCCGCGGACCTGGCGAAGATCGCGCGCGCCGTGCTCGCGCGCGGCCACGACCTGCTCGTCACGCGCGTCGACCCGACCCAGGCCGCGGCGATCCTCGCGGCGGCGCCCGAGGCCCGCCACGAGGCGGTCGCGCGCTGCGTCGTCGCCCGGGCGCCCGGCCCGGACGGCGCGCCCGCCGCGCGGACG
>JANJTH010000854.1 GCA_024711205.1 Planctomycetota bacterium
CCCGGGCCTCCGCGACCCCGCCAACCCTGTTCCAGGCCACGACGAGGCCCTCCAACGCGCCCGGCGTCTCGCCGGACGCGAGCACGCGCTGGCTGAGCGCCAGGCCCTCCCGGAAGGCGGCCTCGGCGGCGGCGAGGTCGCGGAGCACGAGCGCAAAGTCCCCCAGCGTCAAAAGGAGGTCGAGCCAGCTTGGCGCCTCGCCCTCGTCCGCGAGCGCCTCGGGCTCGAGCGCCTCGGGCTCGAACCCCACGCAGCGCGCGAGCCCTACGGCCCCGCGGACCCACCGCCGTGTCGCGTCGAGGTCGTGCGCCTCCCGCAGCGCCTCGGCCCGCTCCGCCAGGCGACGGACGCCCTCCCGCAGGGCGTCGCGGTGCGCCGCCAGGGTCAGCGCGTCCCCCTCGAGGTGACTGCCCAGGTGGGTCACCGCGTACACGTCTCCGGGGTCGCCCGGGTCCGCCGCCTCCCAGGCGCCGTCCACCTGCTCGAGGAGCGCCCGCCCCCACTCCGTCGCGAACGCCTGCTGCCGCGGCCCCTCCTCCGTGTCCTCCCGCAGGTGGTCGAGCAGCTCGCGGTGGAAGATCCGGTAGACGTAGGGCTCCGCCGTCCCGCGCAGCCCATGCGCGTCAGGCCGCTCGCGCGCGAGGAGGTTGTGCAGGTCGAGGAGCGCCTCGCGCACGTGGTCAGCCGGGACCCCGGCGGTCAGGAGCACCTCGAGCGGCACCGGCTCGCGCGCCCACGCGAGCGCGCCCAGGAGCCGATCCAGCGCCTCGCGGTAGCGCGGGCTCAGGGCGCCTGCCCTCCTCCGCAGCCACACCAGGACCTCGCCGTAGAAAGTCTCCGCCGTGGGCTGCGTCTCGAGCCGCGTGCTCCAGCGGGCGAAGTGGTCCACGTAGAGGAACCGCCCCTGCGCCCGCGCGATCAGCCCGTCGACCTCGCCGTCGGTCACGCCGGCGCGGCGAAGCCACCGCTCCACCACGTCGCGGTTCTCCGGCGAGGCCGGGTCGATCTCGAGCGTCCCGATCCAGGGCAGCTCCGCGAGCTCCCTCGCCACCTCGGGGTCGAGCGACTCCGCCGGCCGACCCGAGATCAGCCCGTGGACCCCGTCCGGCAGCTCGCGCGGCAGGAGCGACGTGAGCGTCACGCCCGCCCCCGCGGGCTCGAGCTCGTCCACCCCGTCGATCAGCAGCACGACGCGCCCGGCCCACGGGTTGTCGCGCGCGAGGATCGCGAGCCACTCGGCCAGGGCAGCGGGGTTGGGCCGCAGGGGCTCCACGGGGCGGAACAGCGCGACCCCCCGTTTCCCCAGCCGGTCGGTCTCTTTCGCCAGCGCGTCCTGCAGCCCGTTGACGAAGATCGCGGGGCGGCGCCCGTCCCCGGGCTGCAGGAACACCTGCAGGACGAGGCCAGGCTCCGCTGCCTCGCTCCGCCATCGCTGACAGAGACCCCGGCAGAGGAACGACTTCCCCACGCCGGCGACCCCCTGCAGGCGGAGCCAGCCGCCCCGGGCGGACGCGAACACCCGCTCCAGCCGTTCGACCAGGTAGCCCGGCTCGAGGTAGTGCCCCTCCGAGAACCCCGCGAAGCGCAGCGTCTCGAGGTGCAGCAGCCAGCCCGCCGGGAAGCTCCTTTGCCGCCCCTCCTGCCCGGACAGGCTGAAGCGGCCCCGGACTCTCGCCGACTCGCCGTCGACCGCCGCCAGGGACTCGATCCGCGCCAGCTCGGGCCAGGTGAGCGCGTCACGTCGCACGTGCCCCGGCTCGCCGTCCAGCGCCCCGCGGAAGTGGATCCGCGACCTGGCCGGGTCGATCCACTCGAGCGCCTGCGGCGTCGGCGCACGCTCGCGCCCGGCGTAGCGGACCGGGAGCGTCTCGAGGAGCGGCCGCAGCGGCACGTCGCCCCAGCGAGCCTCGCCCAGGCCCGCCGTCGAGGTCGTACCGCGCTCGACGACCTGCAGCTCCCGGAGCAGCGGGTGGAGCCGCTCGACGACCCGCCGCAGGGGCTCAAGCTGACCGCGGGCCTCGCGCTCGGCCCGGGCCTCGTCGCCCAGGGCGCCGTGCCCGAAGAACCGGTTGCGCCAGTCGCGCAGCTCGACGAGCGCTTGACGCGCCGGCCCCGAGCGCCTGCCCCCCTCGCCCAGGGCCCTCGCCAGGCGCGCGGCCAGCCCGTCCGCCGGCCCGAGCAGCGCCGGCCGGTCGAGCAGCGCCTCGATCTCATGGACCAGCGTCCCCAGGCCGGGCGCGTAGCCCAGCAGCCGCTTGGCCAGCGCCCGCTCCTCCTCCCCCGGCTCGCCCTCGACACGCAGCGCCTGCGCCACCAGCGCCGCGTGGCAGACCCGGACCAGCGCCTCCGTCGCGTCCTTGAGGTACCAGGCGGCCGCGGCCCCGGCGCCACGCTCCAGCGCCGCGCACAGGCCTCCCAGCGGCGCCGTCACGGTCTGCGGCAACGCGGCGTCGCGCGCGACCTCGGCCAGCGCCGTCAGATCCTGGCTCACCGCCTCACACTGGCGGCGAGCAGGCCGTCGGATCGGCCCGAGCCGCTCCGGGTGTCGCCGTCCTCCGCCCGAACCTCGACCGCGCGGCCCGTCGACCAGCCCGCGGCCGGCGCCAAGCCGGGCCGGGCGCCGAGGTCGAGCCCGGTGCCGCGCTCCATGAACGTGTCGGCGTGACCACCCCGGTCGCCGAAGCCGGGCGAGCGCTGCGCCGTCTCGTCGCTCGCAGGTGGCGGGTCGCCCGTGAGGTCCTGCTCGTGCAGCGGGAGGGTCGTCGGCCGCAGGAGTCGGCAGGCGTTGAAGCGCGCCGCCCGGAGCTGCATCTGGGGCCCCGCGTCGGACGCTCCTACGTGCGCCCACGCACCCGCGACGGCGCACGAGCGCCCCGCGAGCAGCGGGCCGGGGGCCCGGTACGTCGGACGGAAGGACGCCTCGGACACGCCCGATCTACCCCAGGACGCGCACCCGATCACTCGTCTTCCGAAGCCAACGGCCGATCCGTCCGACTCGAGCCCCGCCGGGTCGCGGCGAGAGAAGGCAGTGTCCCAAACTCGGCGCACGAGAGCATAACCTCGCTGGCTCACACCGAGCACCAGTCGGCCGGGACCGAACGGCATGCCGGACCCGCGGCGCGCCCGGGTCCGGCGCTGGACACCGAACAGGCACGCGATCGGCGCCTGGCAGCCCGCCCCGCGGAGTCCCGCCGGGTCGTTCGGACACGGACGAACGGCGCACCGATCAGGCCGCGCCTGCTTGGTCACGGCGCTGCGGTCACGGAGAACCTGGGCCGCAGCGACCGCCCCCCTCCCGGGTCCGAGCAACCGGGCGCAGCTCTTTCCTGCGGCTTCCCGAGACCGCCCCCATCGCCGGCGCTTGCCGGACGGGCTCCGGTGCACCACCAAGGGCGGCGAGTGCCCAGCAAGCGCTCGCGACGACACACTTGCAGCACTCCAGTCCTTCGAGGGCTGGACAGTGACCGCGTGGACGCGCGCCTTGCGCCGGCTTATCGTGTCCGCCGGGGGAAGGCCTTGGACGTCTTCGAGCTGCGCAACCAGGTCATCGAGGACTACTCCCACTACGTCCGCAGCTTCATCACGATCCGCGACCCGCGCATCGACGCGGCCGTCGAGCGGGAGCTGGCAGGGGGCGCGCTCTGGCCCGAGCCCCTGCTCCAGCTCAACCCGTCCTTCGAGCCCGGCGAGTCGCTCGAGCAGCTCGTGGCGGACGGCGTCCTGCACCGCGAGTGCTTGCGGATCTTCCGCCGGAAGCCCCGGCCGGACGCGGACGAGGGGCCGCTGCGCCTCCACCAGCACCAGGTCGAGAGCGTCCACGCGGCGCGGGCCGGAGAGAACTACGTCCTGACGACCGGCACCGGCTCCGGCAAGAGCCTCTCCTACATCGTCCCGATCGTGGACCACGTGCTGCGGCAGGGGCCGGGCCGCGGGATCCAGGCGATCGTCGTCTACCCCATGAACGCGCTCGCCAACAGCCAGGTCGGCGAGCTGAAGAAGTTCCTCGAGCACGGCTACCCGGAGGGCCGGCCGCCCGTCACCTTCCGCCGCTACACCGGCCAGGAGAAGGGCGACGAGCGGGACGCGATCATCGGCAACCCGCCGGACATCCTGCTCACGAACTACGTCATGCTCGAGCTGCTGCTCACCCGGCCGCGCGAGGTGGACCTCGTCCTGGCGGCCCGCGGCCTGCGGTTCCTCGTGCTCGACGAGCTGCACACCTACCGCGGCCGCCAGGGCGCCGACGTGGCCATGCTCGTGCGCCGCGTGCGCGAGGCCTGCCAGGCCACCGACACGATCCACGTCGGCACCTCGGCGACGCTCCGCCCGAACGAGGGCACGTGGCGCGAGGCCCGCGTCGAGGTCGCCCGCGTGGCCTCGCGCCTGTTCGGGGCGACCGTCCGGCCGGAGCGCGTGATCGGGGAGACGCTCCGGCGCACGACGGCCCTCTACCAGCCGGCGCAGCGCGAGGCGCTCCGGACGCGGCTCCTCCGGCCCGAGGCCGCCTGGGCCGACGTCGAGGCCTTCCGCCGCGACCCGCTCAGCGCCTGGATCGAGTCCACCCTCGGCCTGCGGGAGGAGGAGGGCCGCCTCGTGCGCACGAAGCCCCGCGCCCTCCGCGGCCCGGACGGCGTGGTCGAGGCGCTCGCGCAGGACACCGGCGTCGACGCGTCGCGCTGCGAGGCGGCCCTGCGCTCGGCGCTCCTCGCCGGCTACCGCCTCCGTGACGCCGAGGACCGGCCGGCCTTCGCGTTCCGCCTGCACCAGTTCGTGTCGAAGGGCGAGTCCGTCTACGCCACGCTGGAGCCCGAGGACACGCGCCACATCACGCTCCAGGCCCAGCAGTTCGCCCCCGACAGCGGACGATCGAAGGTCCTCCTGCCCCTCGCCTTCTGCCGCGAGTGCGGCCAGGAGTACTACGTCGTCCGCCGCAACGAGGACGCGGGCACGATCACCTACCTCCCCCGCGAGCTCTCCGACCGGCGGCACGACCCGGACGGTGAGGCCGGCTTCCTCTACCTGAGCGCGCGGGACCCCTGGCCGGCGACGAGCGACCCCGCGCTCCTCGAGCGCCTCCCCGAGAGCTGGGTCGACTTCGACGGCGAGCGGCGGACCATCAAGAGCTCGCGCCGCGGCCGCGCCCTCCAGGACATCACGATCTCGCCCCTCGGCGTCGAGGGCGGCGGCGACCAGCGCGCGCACTGGATCCGCGCGCCGTTCCTCCTCTGCCTCCACTGCCTCGTCGACTACGACGCCCACCAGCGGTCGGACTTCGGGAAGCTCGCCACGCTCGGCTCGGAGGGCCGCAGCTCCGCGACGACCGTGCTCTCCCTCTCGGCCCTCCGCGAGCTGCGCCGCGACGACACGCTCCCGGCGGAGGCCAGGAAGCTGCTCAGCTTCACCGACAACCGCCAGGACGCCTCGCTGCAGGCCGGCCACTTCAACGACTTCGTCGAGGTGTGCCTGATCCGCGCCGCGCTCTGGCGCGCCGCGAGCCGCGTCGGCGCCGAGGGCCTCCGCCACGACGAGCTCACGCAGCGCGTGTTCGACGCGCTCGACCTGCCGCTCGCCCTCTATGCCCAGAACCCCGAGGCCCGCTATGGCGCCGCCGACGAGACCCGCCGCGCCTTGCGCCAGGTCCTCGGGCACTACCTCTACCGCGACCTCCGCCGCGGCTGGCGCGTCACCTCCCCGAACCTCGAGCAGTCCGGCCTGCTCCGGATCGACTACCGCTTCCTCGACGACCTCGCCCGCGACGACGCCGAGTGGCGCGGGCTGCACCCGGTCCTGGCCGCCGCGACCCCGGCCGAGCGGGCCCTGGCCTGCCGCACGCTGCTCGACTACCTGCGCCGCGAGCTCGTGATCCGCGTCGACGCGCTCGAGCCCGAGCAGCACGAGCGCATCAAGAGCCTCTCGGACCAGTACCTCGAGGAGCCGTGGGCCGTCGACCGCGACGACGACCTCGAGCGGGGCCGGATCGCGTTCCCCCCGACCGAGACGGACCGGCGCGCGCCCACGAGCCAGGCCGTCTACGTCTCCGAGCGCGGCGGCTTCGGTCTGTTCCTGCGCCGGCCGACGACCTTCGAGTCCGCGGCCCGGCCGCCGAGCATGGACGACACGCGCGCCGTGATCGGGCAGCTCCTCGAGAACCTCGTGAAGCCCGACATCCTCGGCCGCGTACGCCTCGGCCGCCGACCGAGCGACCCGATCGGCTTCCAGCTCAACGCCTCGGCGATCGTCTGGCGCGCGGGCGACGGCCGGCAGGCCTTCCACGACCCGGTCCGCGTCCCGAACCCGCCGCGCGATGGCCTGCGCACGAACCCGTTCTTCGTCGAGCTCTACCGCAGCGACACGGCGCGCGTGAACGACCTCCGCGGCCGCGAGCACACGGCGCAGGTCCCCGCCGAGGAGCGCGAGCGGCGCGAGGAGCTGTTCCGCGGCGCCGACCTGCCCGTCCTCTTCTGCTCGCCGACCATGGAGCTCGGCGTCGACATAGCGCAGCTCAACGTCGTCAACCTGCGCAACGTCCCCCCGACGCCGGCCAACTACGCGCAGCGCAGCGGCCGCGCCGGCCGCAGCGGCCAGCCGGCGTTCGTCTACACCTACTGCTCGTCGGGCAGCCCGCACGACCAGTACTTCTTCCGCCGCCCCGAGCGCATGGTCTCCGGCGCCGTCACGCCGCCGCGGCTCGACCTGGCCAACGAGGACCTGCTCCGCGCCCACGTCCACGCGATCTGGGCCAGCGAGGTCCGGCTCGACCTCAAGAGCTCGCTCGCCGACGTGCTCGACGTGAGCACCGACACGCCCACGCTCGCCGTCCTCCCCGAGCTCCGCGAGCTGCTCCACGCGCGCCCCCGGCGCGAGAGCGCGCTGCGGCGCGCCCGCGAGGCCCTGGGCCCGGCGATCCAGGAGCTCCTCGAGTCGGCCGCGGCCGAAGGCACCGACGTCGACGACTGGCTGCGCCAGGTCCTCGAGCGCCTCCCGGCCAGCTTCGAGGAGGCCTGCGAGCGCTGGCGCGGGCTCTACCGCTCGGCGATCGCCCAGGCCAAGCGCCAGCAGCGGATCCTGCTCGACCCGTCGCGCGAGTCCGGCGACCGCGACCGCGCCAAGCGGCTCGAGGCCGAGGCGATCGCCCAGCTCGACCTGCTCCTCGACCGCCAGGGGACCGAGCAGAGTGACTTCTACTCCTACCGCTACTTCGCGAGCGAGGGCTTCCTCCCCGGCTACAACTTTCCGCGCCTCCCGCTCTCGGCCTACCTGCCGGCGCGCCGCCGCGTGAAGGGCCTGCCGAACTTCCTCTCGCGCCCGCGCTTCCTCGCGATCACCGAGTTCGGGCCGAAGTCGTTCCTCTACCACGAGGGCTCGCGCTACCAGATCATGCGCGTGATCCTCCCCGTCAACGAGGGCACCGACGGCGAGGCCCGCACGATCACCAGCAAGGGCGTGCTGTGCGTCGCCTGCGGCTACCTGCACCCCGTCGGCGACGCGCCGCCGCCGGACCTGTGCGAGCTGTGCCGCGTCACGCTGCCCATGCCCTGGAAGAACCTCTTCCGCATGCAGAACGTCTCCACGCGCCGGCGGGAGCGGATCAACTCCGACGAGGAGGAGCGGCTCCGCCTCGGCTACGAGGTGCGCACCGGGATCCGCTTCGCGGAGCGCGACGGGTGCGTGCACCAGCGCACCGCGCAGCTCCGCGCCGCCGACGGCGAGCCGCTGGCCGTCCTCCACTACGGGCACGCGGCGACGATCTGGCGCATGAACCTGGGCGAGCGCCGCCGCAAGCACCGCGAGCGCCGCGGCTACGTCCTCGACCTCGAGCGCGGCTGGTGGGTGCCCGACGGCGACGAGGAGGAGCCCGACGAGCGCTCGGAGCTCGCGCGGAGCGAGGAGCAGCCCTCGCGGCGCGTCGAGCGCGTGATCCCCTACGTCGAGGACCGCCGCAATTGCCTCCTGATCGAGCCGGTGGACCTGCTGCCGCTCGAGGTCATGGCCTCGCTCCAGGCCGCGCTCAAGGCGGCCCTGCAGGTCTACTTCCAGCTCGAGGACAACGAGCTCGCGGCCGAGCCCCTCCCCGACGACGCGAACCGCCGCCAGCTCCTCCTCTACGAGGCGTCCGAGGGCGGCGCGGGCGCGCTCCGCCGGCTCGTGGACCCGCGCGAGCACCGGACCCTCCCGGAGGTCGCGCGCCTGGCCCTCGAGCTCTGCCACTTCGACCCGGTCACGCTCGACGACCGCGGCCACGGCGAGGGGGCGCGCGAGCGCTGCGAGGCCGCCTGCTACGACTGCCTCCTCTCCTACTACAACCAGCGCGACCACCGCGTCCTCGACCGCGCGAAGGTCAAGGACCTCCTCGACGCGTGGCGCCAGGGCGACGTGGTGATCGACGCCCGCCAGCGCGCCGTGCCGCCCCCGCCCCCCGACGGCGCGCCGCCGCCGCCGTCGACCACGGCCTCCGGCCTGCTCGGCCGCTGGCTCGACACGATCCAGCGGCTCGGCCTGCGCCGCCCCGAGCGCACGCAGACGGCGCTCCTGGAGGTCGCGGTCGACGCCTACTTCCCGGGCGCCGCGACCGCCGTCGTCGTCGGCCGCGCCCTCGACCGCGACGCCCTGACGACGCTCGAGGACGCGGGGATCGGCGTCGTGACCTTCGGCGCCGACGAGGGCCAGTGGCCCGACGTCTTCGGCCGCTACCCGGGCGTGTTCGGCACCCCTCGCGCGACCGCCGCGCCCGCCGCCGCGCCCGCCGCTACCCCCCTGGCGCCCCCCGGCCTGGACCTCGACCTGTTCGACCCCGCCTGGCACGCGCTCCTGCGCGCGCTCGCGGCCACGCCCGAGGTCGCGCTCGACGCGGGCGGCGACGTCAGCCGCGGCGGCCGCGTCGTGGGCAGCACCGCGGCCGTCGTGCTCCGCGGCAGCCGCCGGCTCCACGTCGTGGACGACCGCGACCCGGCCGCCACCGCCGTGGCCGAGGCGCTCGCCGGCCAGGGACACGCCGCCGTCCGCCTGCGCCCGGACGATCCCGACGCCCTGCCCCGCGTCCTCGCCGCCTTCGACGGAGGCGCGAGGTGAGCCACGCCCACGTCCTCATGATCGGCGCCTCGAGCTTCGACCCCGTCGAGGGCCTGAACGACGTCGACGAGGGGCGCGTCCTGGAGCGCGGCTCGAAGCTCGAGGAGGCCCCCTCCCTCCCGTTCCAGTGGCTCGAGCGAGTCACCGGGGCGATCTCCTCGGACGCATGGGCGGACGAGGGCTCCGGCGACACGGCCGACGTCCTGCTCGGCGCGCGCCACCGCGCCGGGGGGAACGAGGCCCGGGCCGTCCTCGGCCTCGACGCGTCCGACGACACCCTGGCCGGTCCCGGCGCCCTCCCCGGTGTGGCCGACCCGCAGGATCCGGCGGCCGACCGGGCCCGCGAGCGGCTCCTGCTGCACCTGGGCACGTCCCTGGCCCGAGGCGAGCTCGCGAGCACCTGGTGCGGCGAGCCGAGCCCGTTCGTGGCCGGATTGCCGGCGGCGCCGTTCGAGGAGGGCCCGTGACGAGCTGGGCCTACCGCGCCACGCCGACGGGGACGAGCTACGCCGAGACGGTCGCGTTCATCTCGGGACACGGCTTCTTGTGGCGCCCGCTGTTCAAGGCCGCCAGGCAGCGGAGCCGGGCGGGCTTGCCGCCGACCTACTCCCACCTCGGCGCGATCGACCCGAGGCGCGACGAGCTGTTCGTCTACTTCGCCGACGGTCAGCGGACGCGCTTCGTGGGCGCCTTCGCCTTCGCTCCGGTCCGGCCGCTGGCCCACCCGGGCGGAGCCGCGCCGGCCGTCGTCCAGGTGCCGGAGTCCGATCCGCTCCACGCCGCGCTGGCGCAGGCCGGCTACGAGCCGGACTCGTACCTCGGCGTGTTCACAGGCTTCGACGTCGTCCCCCTGAAGGGCGGCACGGCGCCCCCGGTCGAGCCGACCTTCGCAGGGCAGTACTCGATCGGGACGTTCCCCGCCACGGTGCTGGTCGGGCGCGGCCCGGCCGCCCCTCACGTGCCGGCGCCCGCCCCCATGCCGGTGGCCTCGTCCACCTCGAGCGGCCTCTGCTACGGCGTCGACTGGAGCGGCGCCGCGCGCGCCGGCGACAAGGTCTGGGTCGCCGAGCTCGACCCGGCCGCGCGCCACGTCCGCTCGGTGGCCCGCCCGTGGCAGGGATGGACCGCTCAGCAGACCGTCGACGGCGTCGCGACCTGGCTCGCCGCGCTGACCGACGCCTGGGTCGCGTTCGACTTCCCCTTCGGGATCGCCGCCTGCGATCGCGCCGTGCTGCTCCCCGGCCTCCCCGACGACCCGCGCAAATGGGGCGCCGCGCTCGCCGGCTCCTTCCCGACCGTCAAGGGGTTCCGGGGGCACGTGCGCATGGGCAAACTGGACGGCGTGAACCGGCGCGCGGCCGACCACAACGCGCCCTTCAGCCCGCTCTTTTCGTGGCTGATCTCCCAGACCTACTGGGGCCTCCGGCTCCTGGGCCAGCTCCCCGCGAACGTCGCGGTCTTGCCCTGGCAGCATCGGTCGGCAGCGACCACGCGCGTGCTCGAGACCTGCCCGGCCGTCGTGCTGCGCGCGCTGGGCCAGTCGAACGCAGGCTACAAGCGTAAGGACCCCAGTCAACGTGCGCACGCGAAGGCCCTGCGCAGGACCTTGATCGACAACGTGATGGCTGCCGCCAACTTCAAGTGTGATCTCGTCGTCCGTCAGCGTGCAATCGACGATGTCGAAGGTGATGCTCTCGACGCCATCCTTGCAGCCCTCGCTGCCTGGCGCGCCTCGGCCCAGAACCACGCTGTCATCGCGTCGAAACCAAAGGTCCTGTCAGAGGGACACATCTACGCATGACGACCTTCTCCGTCGGCTCCCTCGTCCGCGCGCGCGGCCGCGAGTGGGTCGTGCTCCCCGAGTCGAAGCCCGACGAGGACCTCTGGATCCTCCGGCCGCTGGGCGGCACCGACGACGAGGTCGCCGGGATCTACCGGCCGCTCGAGCCGATCGAGCCGGCCGAGTTCGCGCTGCCCGACCCCAGCCGCGACCTGGGCAGCCACGTCTCGTGCCGCCTCCTGCGCGAGGCCGTCCGCCTCGGCTTCCGCTCGGGCGCCGGCCCCTTCCGCTCGCTGGCCCGGATCGCCGTCGACCCGCGGCCGTATCAGATCGTCCCGCTGCTCATGGCCCTGCGCCTCGACCCGGTCCGGCTCCTGATCGCCGACGACGTCGGCTGCGGCAAGACGGTCGAGGCCGCCCTGATCGCTCGCGAGCTCATGGACCGCGGCGAGGTCGGGCGCCTGGCCGTCCTGTGCCCCCCGCACCTCGCCGAGCAGTGGCAGCGCGCCCTCGTGGAGCAGTTCCACGTCGACGCGGCCCTGGTCCTGCCCGGGACGGCCGCGCGCCTCGAGCGCACCTGCGCGGCCGACGAGTCGCTCTTCGAGCGCTACCCGCACACCGTGATCTCGCTCGACTTCATCAAGTCCGAGCGCCGCCGCCACGAGTTCCTCCGCACCTGCCCCGAGCTCGTGATCGTCGACGAGGCCCACGGCTGCGCGGCCGCCTCGCTCGGCCGCGCGGCGCAGCAGCGCCACGACCTCCTGCGCCAGGTCGCCGCCAGGGAGGACCGCCACCTGATCCTGGTCACGGCCACCCCCCACTCGGGCAAGGAGGAGGACTTCCGCTCGCTCCTGAGCCTGCTCGACCCGGGCTTCCGGGACCTGCCGCAGGACCTGGGCGGCGAGCAGCACCGCAAGCACCGCGAGGCGCTCGCGCGCCACTTCGTCCAGCGGCGCCGCGGCGACCTCGAGGCCTTCCTCGACGTCCAGACCCCGTTCCCGCGCCGGGAGATCGCCGAGCGCACCTACGACCTGCACCGGGAGTACAAGGCGTTCCTCGGCCGCGTCCTGGCCTGGTGCCGGGAGCAGGTCCAGGCGGTCGAGGGCCAGGACCGGCGCGCGCAGCGCGTGCGCTGGTGGTCGGCCCTGGCGCTCCTCCGCTCGCTCGGCTCGAGCCCCGAGGCGGCCGCGGCGACGCTCCGCAACCGCGCCGCGAGCGCGAGCGCCGAGACGGCCGAGGAGGCCGACGCCGTGGGCGAGCGCATGGTCCTCGACCAGGAGGGCGACGCCGTCGAGGGCGCCGACGTGATCCCGGGCAGCCAGACCGACGGGCCGCCCGACGTCGCGCGCGCCGGCGGCGAGCCCGCCGCCGACGGGCCGCCCGACGACACGTGCGCGGGCGGCTCCCCCGACCGACGGCGCCTGCTCGGGTTCGCCAGCGAGGTCGAGCGGCTCGCCGGGGCCAAGGACGCGAAGCTCCAGCGGCTCGTCGAGCTCGCCGCGGAGCTCCTGCAGGACGGGTTCTCGCCGATCGTGTTCTGCCGGTTCATTCCCACGGCCGAGTACGTCGCGGCGGCCCTGCGCAAGAAGCTGGGCAAGAAGGTCCAGGTCCTGTGCGTCACGGGGCAGAACGCGCCGGAGGAGCGCGAGGTCACGATCGCCGGGGTCGACCCGCAGCAGCCGCGCGTGCTCGTGTGCACCGACTGCCTGTCCGAGGGGATCAACCTCCAGCACGTCTTCGACGCGGTCGTCCACTACGACCTCTGCTGGAACCCCACGCGCCACGAGCAGCGCGAGGGGCGCGTCGACCGCTACGGCCAGCGCAGCCCGGTCGTCCGCACGCTGACCTTCTACGGCGCGGACAACCCCGTCGACGGGATCGTCCTCGACGTGCTCCTGCGGAAGCACAAGTCGATCCACGGGCAGCTCGGGATCACCGTGCCCGTGCCGATGGACACGGGCGCCGTGGTCCAGGCGATCTTCGAGGGGCTCATGCTGCGCGGGAAGCCGGCCGAGGCGCAGCAGACGCTCTTCGACTTCGTCCTCCCGCAGAAGCAGGCGGTCGAGGCCGCCTGGGAGGAGGCCGTCGAGCGCCACCGGCGCAGCCGGACGATCTTCGCCCAGCGCTCGATCGACCTGGCCGAGGTCCGGGCCGAGCTCGAGGCGACGCGCCGGGCGATCGGCGGCGAGGCCTCGATCGAGCGCTTCGTCCGCGACGCCCTCCCGGCCCTGGGCGCCACGCTCACCGACGGCCGCTCGCGGGACGGCAAGCCCGTCCCGGTGACCGTCGACCCGGCCGGGGCGCCGGCGGCCGTGCGCGACGCGATCGGCCGCGATCGGCCCTTCCAGGTCGCCTTCGAGCCGCGCGCGCACCTCCGCGGCGCGGAGCTCCTGGGGCGGACCCACCCCGTCGTGGCCGGCGCCGCCGCCCACGTCCTCGAGGCCGCGCTCGACCCGGCCCTCGGCGGCCCGGCGCGCCGCTGCGGCGCGATCCGCACCCGCGACGTGGCGAAGCGCACGACGCTCCTCCTCCTGCGCCTGCGCTTCCACCTCGTGACCCCGCGCCCGGACGGCGCGGACCAGAAGCTCCTGGCCGAGGACCAGCTCGTACTCGGCTTCCGCGGCGCGCCCGACCAGGCCGAGTGGCTCGCGCCCGACGCGGTCGAGCCGCTCCTGCGCGCCGAGCCCCAGGCCAACCTGCCTCCCGACCTCGCGCGCGACCGGTTCCTGGCGCCGGTCCTCGCGGCGCTGCGGGGGCGCGAGGGCCCGTTCCAGGCCGCGATCGAGGAGGCCGTGCGCCAGCGCGGCCAGGACCTCCTCGAGGCGCACCGCCGCGTCCGCAAGGCGGCCCGGCACGCCGTGCGCAGCCTGCGCGTCGAGCCCCACCTGCCGGCCGACGTCCTCGGCGCGTTCGTGCTCCTGCCCGTGGCCGACGCCGGCGCGCCGGAGCCGGCCCGGGCCGACGTCGCGGCCGACGCCAGCTCGCGCCCGCGGACGCCGCCCCACGCCCCCGGGGCCTCCGCGTGAGCCGGCGCGCGAGCCGCTCGCCCTTCGAGGCGATCCGGACCGAGGGGGGCCTCCTCCCGCACGACCTGCTCCAGCGAGTCGCCGCCCGCGACCCGAAGCTCCCCGGGCTCCGCGACGCCGACCTCGGGCTCCTCGAGCACGAGCGCGAGAGCGAGGTCGTCAACCGCGCCTGGACGCGCCTCCTGGCCGCCTGGGCCGGGTTCCGGGCGGCCCTCGACCGGGAGCCGCCCGACGCCCCGGCGACCACGGCCACGCGCGACCGCTGGCTCCTGCCGCTGTTCCAGGAGCTCGGCTTCGGCCGGCTCTCGACCCGCCGCCAGGCGTTCGACCTCGACGGGCGGGCCTACCCGATCTCGCACGAGCACGAGGCCACGCGCACCGCCGTCCACCTCCTCGGCGCGCGGGTCGGCCTCGACGTGCGGACCCAGGCCGTCCAGGGCGCGGCCAGGGCGACCCCCCACGGCCTGGTCCAGGACCTCCTCAACCGCTCCGACGCCCACCTGTGGGCGATCGTCAGCAACGGCCTGGTCCTGCGCCTGCTCCGGGACAGCAAGAGCATCACCCGCCAGGCCTACGTCGAGCTCGACCTCGAGTCGATCTTCGACGACCAGCGCTACAGCGAGTTCCGCGTGCTCTGGCTCGTGTGCCACGAGAGCCGCTTCCGCCGCGAGGGGGAGGCCCCGTGCCTCCTCGAGCGCTGGTTCGAGGCCGGGAAGCAAGAGGGCGTCCGCGCGCTCGACCGCCTCCGGCGCGGGGTCGAGGAGGCGATCCGCGCCCTCGGCCGCGGGTTCCTCCGGCATCGCGACAACACGGCCCTGCGCGAGGCCCTGGGCCCGGACCGCGGCCCCGACCGCCTCGACGCCCAGGAGTACTACCGGCAGCTCCTGCGCCTCGTCTACCGCCTGATCTTCCTCTTCGTCTCCGAGGACCGGGGTGTGCTCCTCGACCCGGCCGCGCCGGCCGCGGCGCGCGAGCGCTACACGCGCCACTACGCGACGACCCACCTCCGCGCGCGCGCGCTCGCGGCGCGCCGCCACGGCGGGCCCCACGGCGACCTCTGGGTCCGGCTCCGGCTCGTCATGGACGGCCTCTACGCCGGCTGCCCGGCGCTGGGGCTGCCGGCGCTCGGGAGCTTCCTCTGGCGCCCCGACGCGATCGGGCTCCTGGGCCGGAGCGCGCTCGCGAACGAGGACCTGCTCTCGGCCCTGCGCATGCTCGTCGAGGTGAGCGACGGCCAGGTCGTCGTGCCCGTGGCCTGGGCGCAGGTGGGCGCCGACGAGCTCGGCTCGGTCTACGAGTCGCTGCTCGAGCTCCACCCGCGGCTCGAGCGCGACGCGGGGTCGTTCGAGCTGGGCACGGCCGCGGGCCACGAGCGGAAGACGACGGGCAGCTACTACACGCCCGCGTCGCTCGTCGAGTGCCTGCTCGACTCGGCGCTCGACCCCGTGCTCGACGCCCGCTGCCGCTCGTCGAACCCCGAGGCCGCGCTCCTCGAGCTGCGCGTGTGCGACCCCGCCTGCGGCTCCGGGCACTTCCTCGTGGCCGCCGCCCGTCGGATCGCCCGGCGCCTGGCCGCCCTCCGCTCGGGCGACGAGGAGCCCAGCCCCGAGGCGCTGCGGCACGCGCTGCGCGACGTGGTCGGCCGCTGCCTCTACGGCGTCGACCTGAACCCCATGGCGGTCGAGCTGTGCAAGGTCAGCCTGTGGCTCGAGGCGGTCGAGCCGGGCCGACCGCTCTCGTTCCTCGAGGCCCACGTCCAGGTCGGCAACTCGCTCCTGGGGACCACCCCCGCCCTCCTCGCGCAGGGGCTCCCCGACGAGGCCTTCGACCCGATCGAGGGCGACGACAAGGCCGTCTGCAAGCGGCTCAAGAAGCTCCACCGCGACGAGCGCAAGCAGCGCGCGCTCCCCTTCGGGCAGGGGGGCGTCTCGGAGCGCCTGGCCGTCCTGGCCGCGGGCATGGAGGCGATCGAGCGCGAGGCCGACGCCTCGCTCGCCGGGATCGAGGCGAAGGCCCGCCGCTGGGAGGAGCTGCGCGCGTCCGAGGCGCTCCGCCGCGCGACGCTCGTGGCCGACGCCTGGTGCGCGGCGTTCGTCTGGCCCAAGGTCGAGGGCGACCTCGAGCGCGCCGCGCCCACCCACGACGTGCTCGCGCGCCTCGCGACGGGCGAGCGCCTGCCCACGACCGAGGCCGAGGTCGCGCGCCTCGCCCGCGAGTACGCGTTCCTGCACTGGCACCTCGCGTTCCCGCAGGTGTTCTCCGTCCCGCAGCCCGGCGAGCGCCCCACCGAGGCCACGACGGGCTGGAGCGGCGGGTTCGACGTGGTCCTGGGGAACCCGCCCTGGGAGAAGGTCAAGCTGCACGAGCTCGAGTTCTTCGCCTCGCGGAGCCCCGAGTTCTCGACGGCGGGCACCGGCGCCGCGCGCAAGCGCTTGATCGCGGCCCTCCCCCGCGAGGACCCGCCGCTCTGGGCCGCCTGGTCGGCTGCCAAGCGGCACGCCGAGGGGCAGAGCCAGTTCGTGCGCCTGTCCGGGCGGTTCCCGCTCTGCGGAAGGGGCGACGTGAACACGTACGCCGTGTTCGCCGAGCACAACCGGAGCATCGTGGGCGGGAGCGGTCGCGCGGGGTTCATCGTGCCCTCGGGGATCGCGACCGACGACACGACGAAGGAGTACTTCGGAGCCCTGACAGGAGAGGGCCAGCTCGTCAGCTTCCACAGCTTCGAGAATCGCGAGGCGCTCTTCCCCGCGGTGGATCGACGGGTGAACTTCGCCCTGTTGACCTTGGCGCCAGGTCGGCGCGACGCGGCCCTGAGTGACCTCGTCTTCTACGCGCATGGCGTAGGGGACCTCGCGGATCGCGACCGGCACGTCACGCTCGCCCCTGGTGACTTCGCGCTCCTCAACCCCAACACCCGGACCTGTCCCACCTTTCGCTCCCGGCGAGACGCGGCGCTGAACCTGGCGATCTATCGGCGCTCGGGGGTCCTCTGGCGCGAGGACGCGCCGGACGGCAATCCTTGGGGACTGCGCCTCTCGGCCATGTTCCACATGACCAACGACTCCGGCCTGTTCCATGAGCGCGCTGCGCTCCTCGAGCGGGGCTGGACGCCCGAGGGAAGCGCCTTCGTTCGGGGCGGTGAACGCATGGTGCCGCTCTACGAAGCGAAGATGCTGCACCACTACGACCACCGGTTCGGGGACTACGCGGACAAGCCGGCCGACTCGCGCGACACGCAACTTCCGGACGTCCCCGCCGCGCGCCTGGCCGATCCGAACTACCAGCCCCTGGCCCGCTACTGGATCCCCGAGCAGGCCGTCGACGACCGCCTCCGCGACCGCTGGGACCACGGTTGGTTGCTCGGTTGGCGGGACATCACGAATGCAACGAACGAGCGAACCGTCGTGGCGTGCGTGTTCCCGCGGGTGGGGGTAGGGAACAAGTTCCCCCTTCTCTTCCCCTCGCGGGCGGCTCCCGAGTCCGCATGTCTGTGTGCGAATCTCGCCAGCTTCCCCCTCGACTACGGGGCTCGGCAGAAGGTCGGCGGCACGACCTTGAACTACTTCCTCCTGAAGCAACTTCCCACTCTGCCGCCGAGCGCCTATCAAGAGGTACTGCCCTGGGGCCAAATCGGTGACTGGGTCGACTTCCTCCTGCCGAGGGTGCTGGAGCTGACCTACACGACCTGGGACCTCGAGCCGTTCGCGCGGGACTGCGGCCACGAGGGCCCGCCCTTCCGCTGGGAACCGGACCGTCGCGTCCTGCTCCGCGCCGAGCTCGACGCCGCGTTCTTCCACCTCTACGGGCTCTCGCGCGACGACACGTCGTACGTGCTCGACACCTTCCCGATCGTCCGGCGCCACGACGAGGAGGCCCACGGGGAGTTCCGCACGAAGCGCCTCGTCCTCGAGGCGTTCGACCGCATGGCCGAGGCCGCCCGGACAGGGGCGGCGTACACGTCGCTCGTCTCGCCACCGCCGGCGGACCCGAGCGTGGCCCACGCCCCGCGCTCGGCCACCGGGGCACACGCCGACCCGGTGCATGCGCGCACCCGGGAGCCATGAGCATGGACCCTTCGGGCCTCACCGGCTGGCACGAGCTCGTCTTCGAGCGCCTTCCCGCGGGCGAGTTCGGAACCGCCGACCTGTACGCCCACGAGGACGAGTTCCGGGCCCGGTTCCCCGGCAACGAGAACATTCAGGCCAAGGTCCGGCAGATCCTCCAGGAGCTGCGCGATCGAGGGCTGGTCGAGGCGACCGAGCGAGGCCGGTGGCGGCGCGTCGGCGAGCCGGCCGGCGCGGCCGGGCTCCTGGCCGCGGGGGCGCTCCAGCCGGCCGTCCGCGCCGACCTCGAGGCGATCCACGCGCGGACCCTGGCCGCGGGCGAGCTCGTCTCGAACGAGCGGGCCCAGGCCGACCGCGCGCGCTTCCGGCAGTTCTTCGCGCCCGAGGTGCTCGGACAGCTCGACGGCGAGGCGCTGCTCGAGCGCATGCACGGGACGGGCAGCAAGGACAGCCTGCCCTACTGGCTCGAGTTCAAGGACGACGACGAGTTCGCCGGGCGCAGCTACGGCGTGATCTCGGGCGGGACCTCGGCCAAGTTCGGGCTCTACCGGCGGCGCGAGACGGGGCAGTGGGTCGCGGGCGCCGGCCGGCGCATGCGCGTCCTGAGCCTGGCCGAGGCGGTCGGGCGGGCGCGGCAGCACCGGGACCAGATCCTCCGGGCCGCGGCGGCGATCGAGCGCCTCGGCGAGCGCCGCGAGGACCGCAGCGACGAGGCCTACCGCGCGCTCCAGCGAGAGCTCGACGCGGCGGCGCCGGACCTGATCGACACGGCCTGGGGGCACAAGTACGTCTCGCTCCTGTTCCCCGACGTGATCGACAGCTTCCACGTCCGCCCGTATCAGGACTGGAACCTGCTCTGCCTGCTCCAGCGCCCGCCCGAGGCCGCCGGCCGCTTCGTGTGCGCCGGCCGCTTCGTGGCCGTGGCCCAGGGTCTGGGCTGGTCGCTGCTCCAGACCATGCAGCTCCTCAACCGTCGCCACGGCCGGCCGCTCGACCACTTCCTCGTGGACGTGCGGCATCTCGGGCGCTCGGGCCTCGACGGGCTGCTCGCGCGCTCGGCGGTGGCGCTGCCGGGCGCGCGGACGGGCGACCTGCGCGACCTCCCGGCGGACGGCTGGAAGGACGCGCTGCGCCAGCGTGTGGCGCTGGCCTTCCCCGACCTGGACGGCCGGGACCTCCAGCGCCGGACCACGGAGCTGGGCTGGTTCGTCCACGAGGCCGAGCACGGCGACCAGGTCCTCGTGGCGCAGGGCCAGGAGGTCCTCGCGGTCGGGCGCGTGACGGGCGACTACGCGTTCTCCGCGGACGACGAGCTGCCGCACCAGCGGACCGTCGAATGGCTGACCGTCCGGCCGTTCCCGCTCGAGAGCGCCGAGTCGCTCGGGGGCACGTTCGACCTCGTCGTGCGCCCCGAGAACGTGATCGCCGTGCGCGCGGCGCTCCTCGCCCCGCAGGCCCCGGTGCCGGTCGGGCCCCCGCTGCCGCCGCCGCCGGAGCCGGGCAAGGTCGTGGTCCCGCCCGCGCCCGTGCCCGTGCGACGGCGGCCCGTGCCGCCGCTCGGCGGCCTGCGCGGGCGGATCCAGGCGATCCTCGAGCGCAAGGGCCAGGCGATCCTCTACGGGCCTCCCGGGACCGGAAAGACGTACTGGGCCGAGCGGACCGCGTGCGACCTCGCGGCCTGGGAGGCCCACGGCAAGCACTTCGACGAGCTCGACGAGGCGGACCGCGAGGCGATCCGCGGGCCGACCGGCCGCGTGCGGCTGTGCACCTTCCACCCCGCCTACGGCTACGAGGACTTCGTCGAGGGCTATCGGCCCGAGCCGAGGGCCAGCGGCATGGCCTTCGAGCGGCGACCCGGCGTGTTCAAGCGCCTGTGCGCGGACGCCAGCGCGGCGCCGCCGGGCGAGCGGCTCACCCACTTCCTGATCGTCGACGAGCTGAACCGCGGCGACGTGCCGCGGATCTTCGGCGAGCTGCTCACGCTGCTCGAGCTCGACAAGCGCGGGCGCCAGGCCGTCCTCCCCAGCGGCGAGCCGTTCAGCGTGCCGGGCAACGTGCGGGTGATCGGGACGATGAACACGGCCGACCGCTCGATCGCGCTCCTCGACGCGGCGCTCCGCCGCCGGTTCGGGTTCGTCGAGCTCATGCCGGACCCGACGCCGCTCGGGTCCACGGTGATCCGGCCCGCCCTCCCGCTCGGCCCCTGGCTCCAGCGCCTGAACCAGCGGATCTTGCAGCACGTCCGGCGCGACGCCCGGAACCTCCAGATCGGCCACGCCTACTTCCTCGAGCGCGGCCGGCCGCTCGAGTCCGCCGCGCGGTTCGTGCAGGTCCTCCGCGAGGACGTGCTCCCGCTCCTCGAGGAGTATTGCTACGCCGACTTCCGGACCCTGGCCGAGCTCGTTGGCGACAAGCTCGTCGACGCCGAGGGCCAGCGGGTCCGCGACGAGCTGTTCGACCCCGAGCGCGCCGAGGAGGTCGTGGGGCACCTCCTCGCCCTCGACCCCGACCTCGCCGCCGGCGTGCCCGGCAAGGACGACGAGACGGAGCGCTGGAGCCGAGGGCTGACCGACGTGGCCCTCATGCGCCGGCTCCTCGAGGAGGGCCGCTCCGACGAGGAGATCCTCGAGACCTTCCGCCGGCGCCTCGCGGCCAAGGGCATGACCGACGAGACCTGGGTGGCCGCCCGCGTGGCTCGGTGCCGACACCTGGCCGAGCAGGGCCCCGCCAGCGGGGAGGACGAGCACGACGACGGCGACCTCGAGCCGGCCTCCGGCGGGTCGGGGGCGTCCGACGCCGCCTCGCCTGGCCTGCCGGCGCCGGCCTACGCCGCCACGGCCCCCTCCCCAGCCGGCGCGCCGGGGCCGGCCCACGCCACGGCGCCCGGCGGGTCGGGCGCGACCGGCGCAGCCACCGGCCCCGACCGTGGTGGGGGCGCGCGGAGGGGCGGCGATGCGGCCGGTCCGGGCGCCGGCCCGGCGG
>JANJTH010000856.1 GCA_024711205.1 Planctomycetota bacterium
CCCCCCCCCGCCGCCGCCCCCGGCCCGGGCGGCGGGGTCCCCCCCCCCCTGCCCGGGGGGCGGGGGCCCCCCCCCCCCCCCCAACCCTGGATTCGGGCTAGAACTCGCGGCCCTCGCGCCAGGTCCCGAGCACGTCGCGCATGGCGTCGCACACCTCGCCGAGCGTGCAGTCGGCGTGGGCCGCGGCGATCAGCGACGGCATGACGTTCTGCTTGCCGCGCAGGGCCGCGCGCACGGCCTCGAGCGCGGCCGCGTGCTTCGCCGCGTCGCGGCGGGCGCGCAGGTCCGCGAGGCGGACGGCCTGCTCGCGGGCGGCCGTCTCGTCGATCTTGAGGATCTCGGGCGGCGGCTCGTCGGGCTCCTGGTGCACGTTCACGCCGACGATCCGCCGCTTGCCGTCCTCGTACTCGCGCTGGAGCCGGTAGGCCGCCTCGCCGATCTCGCGCTGGACCCAGCCCTTCTCGGTCGCGGCCACGATCCCGCCCAGCTTGTCGATCCGCGCGAAGTAGGCCTCGGCGTCGGCCTCCATCTGGTCGGTGAGCTGCTCGACGAACCAGCTCCCGCCGAGCGGGTCGACGACGCTCGCGACGCCCGTCTCCTCGGCGATCACCTGCTGGGTGCGGAGCGCGATCTTGACCGACTTCTCGGTCGGGAGCGCGAGCGTCTCGTCGAGCGAGTTCGTGTGCAGGCTCTGCGTGCCCCCGAGCACGGCCGCGAGCGCCTGGAGCGCCGTGCGGACGATGTTGTTCTCCGGCTGCTGGGCCGTGAGCGAGCACCCCGCCGTCTGGGTGTGGAACTTGAGCTGCATGGCGCGCGGGCTCTTCGCCCCGTAGCGGTCGCGCATGCGCCGGGCGAAGATCCGCCGCGCGGCCCGGAACTTGGCGATCTCCTCGAAGAAGTCGCTGTGGCTGTTCCAGAAGAACGAGAGCCGCGGCCCGAACGCGTCGACGTCGAGCCCGCGCGCGAGCGCGCCCTCGACGTAGGCGAACCCGTTGCCGAGCGTGAACACGAGCTCCTGGAGCGCCGTCGAGCCCGCCTCGCGGATGTGGTAGCCGCTGATCGAGACCGGGTGCCAGCGCGGGAGCTCCTTCGTCGCGAACTCGATCGTGTCGACGATCAGGTCGATCGACGGGCGCGGCGGGAAGAGGTACTCCTTCTGCGCCTGGTACTCCTTGAGGATGTCGGCCTGGGTCGTGCCCGAGAGCTTCTCGCGCGCGACGCCCTGCTTCTCGGCCGCCGCGATGAAGAAGGCCCAGATCACGGGCGCCGGCCCGTTGATCGTCATGGAGACGGACACGCGGTCGAGCGGGATCCCCTCGAACAGGCGCTCCATGTCGGCCAGGCTCGCGACGGCGACGCCGCACTTGCCGACCTCGCCCTCGGCCCGCGGGTGGTCCGAGTCGTAGCCCATGAGCGTCGGCATGTCGAAGGCGACCGAGAGCCCGGTCTGCCCGCGCTCGAGCAGATACTTGTAGCGGGCGTTCGTGTCGGCGGCCGAGCCGAACCCGGCGAACTGCCGCATGGTCCACAGCTTGCCGCGGTAGAGGTTCGGGTGGATCCCGCGCGTGTAGGGGAACTCGCCCGGGAAGCCGAGCTTGCCCAGGTAGTCGGTGGCCGCGGCCTCGGCGGGCGAGGGCCCGTAGCAGACGTCGAGCGGCTGGAAGCCGAGCGTCTCGAAGTGCCCGTCCTCGCGGGCGCGCGCCGCGTGCGCGGCCTCCTCGTAGCGGGCGCGCGCCGCGACGTAGGCGGCCCGCGCGAGGTCGAGCTCGGTGTCCCGGTCGGGCTCGGTCGTGGCGGAGCGGTCGGGCGCGCGGGACGGGTCGAGGGTCGTCATGGGGCCTCCGGCAGCCCCGGATTCTACCCGGGCCCTCCGACGGGAACCGTTTTGCCCGCATTGATTTACGCACTGCGTCACGTGCGGGGTGCGCCCGGGTCCGGGGGCCGACCCGTGCCGGGCTCGGGTCGCGCCCGGCGGACTCCTGGCGAGGAGTCCGCCGGGCCAGGCGCTCGCAAGTCGTTCAGGACTCGCGGAGCTCGGCCTCGCCCCGCCCGCTCAGGGCGAAGTGCGGGGCGCCGTCGTCGCTCCAGCCCGGGAGCATGAGGGTCACGCCGCCGCCCGGGTGCGCGTGGCGCTCGGCGCGGTGGAGGTGCCCGCACAGGAGCTCGTCGGCCGCGTGGTGGGCGAGCCAGGCCGCGCACAGCTCGAGGTCGAGCGGGAACGCGAGCGGGGTCACGCGCCGGAGCTTGCGCCGGCTGGCCCGCCGGAGCACGGCCGCGACGAGCAGGCGGACCCACGTGGGCACGACCCGGTAGCCGAGCCGGAACGCGGCCGAGCGGACGACGCGCCGGTAGCGGCGGTAGCCGTGGTCGCCGAGGACGAGCAGGTCCCCGTGCGTCACGAGCGTGCGGCGCCCGGGCCGCTCGAGGAGCAGCGCGTCGCCGTGGACGCGCAGCCCGACCGAGGCGAGCTCGCGCGGGCCGAGGAAGTCGCGGTTCCCGGCCAGGAAGTCGATCGGGAAGCCGGCCGCGGCCGCCGCCTCGAACGCCGCGACGACGGGCGCGTAGGCGCTGCCGCGCGCGTGGCGCGGGCCGATCCAGTAGTCGAACACGTCGCCCAGGAGCACGAGCCGGTCGGCCTCGGCGCGGGCCCGCGCGAGGAAGGCCAGGAACGCGGCCGCGCGCCCGGGGTCCGCGGGGTCGAGGTGCACGTCGCCCGTGACCCACACGCGCTCGCCCGGGCCGAGGGCGAGCCGCGTCGCCGGGGGCGCGCCGGCCCCGCCCGCCCGCGTCAGGAGGGCGCGCCCGGCGGCTCGACGGTCACGACGCCGAGCTCGCCGTCGACCGTGACGAGCGCCCCGTCGGGGATCGCGCAGGCGCCGGCGGCCCCGAACACGGCGGGGAGCCCGTACTCGCGCGCGACGATCGCCGCGTGGGAGAGCACGCCGCCGACCTCGGCCACGACGCCGGCCGCGAGGTGGAACAGCGGGGTCCAGCCCGCGTTCACGACGCGCGCGACGATCACCTCGCCCGGGCCGAGCCGGCCGGCGTCGTGCATGCCCTCGAGCACGCGGGCGCGCGCGGTCACGCGCCCGCCCGAGACGCCGACGCCCGCGAGGAGCCCGACCGGGCGGTCGTCCGCGTGGACCGGGCGCGGCGGCGCGCCCGGGACCTCGACGACCCAGCGCGGCGGGCGGCGCGCGAGCCAGCCCTCGCGCTCGCGCCGGCGCGCGGCAGCCCGCTCGCCGAGCCCCTGCGGGGCCGGCCCGCGCAGCGCGGCCTCGACCTCGGCGGTCTCGAGGAAGAACACGTCGTCGGGGCGCGCGAGCGCGCCGCGCAGGGCGAGGCGGCGCCCGGCCTCGAGGTAGCAGCGGCGGACGAGGTGCGCGGCGCGGAGCGCCGTGTCCTTCAGGTTCTCGCGGTAGGGCGCGTAGCGGCGCGCCTCGCGCACGAGCGCGCGGAGCGCGGCGCGCCGGAGCGGGAGCCAGCGCTCGAGCCGGCTCGCGCGCGCCATGCGCCGCGCGGCGCGCGCGGCGAGG
>JANJTH010000888.1 GCA_024711205.1 Planctomycetota bacterium
GGACCGGGCGCGCCCGGTCCGGCGGCGGTCGGTCCGGGGTCCGCCCCGCCGGCCGCCGCGTCCGGGGGCGCCGCGGGCGAGGGCTGGGCCGAGCCGGGCGCGGTCGACCCGGGCGCGGGGGGGCTGGCGTCTCCGGGCACGGTCACGCGGGCGCGGTCACCTCGGGGCCGGGCGCTCGACCCCGCGCGCAGGCCCGGTCAGCCGTGGACCGCGGCCGCGATGATCACGGCGAGCCCGATCACGAACGAGCCGATGATGATCCCGAGCGCCGTGTTCTGGTCCTCCTCGATCTCCTTGCGGATCGAGAACGGCGTGAGCTTCGTCATGATCACGAACGCGATCGCGAACACGACCACGCCGAACACCGTGTAGACGGTGGCGTTGATCAGGCCCTTGACGTTGAGCCCGTCGGCGCCGATCACCTGCGCGGCCTCAGCCAGCCAAAGCGTATCCATGGTGCGCCCTCACTTTCCCCCGGAGAAGCCGCCGACGAACACGTAGCGCCCGCGCGAGGGCGCGCCCGCGCGCAGCCCCGGGTCGCCCGGCTCGCGCGCGACCGGCTCGGCCGAGGCCGAGCCGAGGCCCATGCCCCGCGGCGCCGCCACGGCGAGCGTCAGGAGCGCGAGCGCGGACAGGATCCCCTGCAGGACCTTCACGTCGACCTCTCAACCGGCATGGTCGCTCTCCGACCAGCGCTTGCCCTCGAACGTCTGCCGGCGGATCACGACGATCAGCGGCACGAAGAACAGGAGGAAGAAGCTGCAGCAGACGTAGCGGTACGCCGGCGCGTCCTGCCGGAGCTCGAGGTCCACCGGCCCCTTGTAGAGCGACCCCGGGTCCATGGAGACCTGCAGGAGGTAGCGCCCGTTCGGGACCATGGGGAGCATGGTCGAGCTCGAGCGGGAGCCCTCGGACCACGACTCGCCGCCCGAGACCCCGTGGTAGTAGCTGATCTCGAGCCCGGCGAAGCGGGCCTGCTCGGCCACGTCGAGCGGCCCGACGAGCATGCACTCGAGGAAGGTCCAGGAGTTGTCGACCCCGGCCCGCGCGTCGAGCTCGACGTTCGAGACGCCCTTGCGCGCGTCGAGCACGATCTCCTGCGTCACGCCCTCGGGCCCGATCACGGCGTTCCAGGCGACCCGGTTCTCGCAGCGGCCGAGGTAGAGCATGGTCAGGAGCAGCCACAGGCCGGCCGTGGCCGCGAGGACGGTCGCCGACCAGCGCAGCAGCGGCGTGAAGGGGTTCGGCTGGCAGGGGTAGATCCCCTGGAGCCGCTGGGGCTCGCGCGTGAACTTGCCGAAGGCGGCCACGACCTCCTCGCGCGGCATGTAGCGGCCGCGCGACCAGGTCTTCTCCTCGCCGTCCTCCTCGGAGGAGAGCATGGAGGGCGGGTCCACGTAGTCCGTCGCGCGGACCGTGTCGCCGCGCTTGACCTGCCAGGGGAACTCGCCCAGGACCTGATCGACCTTGGCCTGGGCGGCGGTCGAGAAGTGCTTGTAGGTCTGCCCCTCGTAGGCGGCCCGGTTGGGGCCGAGCGACGGGGCGCCGGGGAGCGGCGTGATCCACACGAAGTGCCCGTCCTGATGGTTCAGGTAGCGGAAGCCCTCGTAGGGGTTGTAGAGGAGGTGCTCCTCCCAGGCGTAGCGCTTGCCGTAGGCGTGGACGGAGCGCTCGCACCAGCCGATCACCTCCCAGGTGATCCCCTCGACCTTGCCCCGCGTGCCGAGCTTGTAGCGCGGGAACGTGTTGTAGGCGCCCTCGACCTGCTGGACGAGCTGCCAGCGCTCGCCGCTCGTGTCGATCACCGACCCGCAGTGCTCGCAGGCGAGCGTGCGGGTGGTCTGGAAGGCGCGCAGCGCCGTGGGCGCGCCGCAGTTCGGGCAGCGCAGCTCGACGCCGGGGACGCGGGCGACCTCACCCTCGTCACCAGCCATCGAACCTCCGGTAGTTGCGCATGTTCAGGTCGCGCCACGACACGCACTTGCCCGTGAACACGAGCGGCGGGTCCTCGGAGTAGTCGATCGTCGCGAAGCCGCTGTCGGGGCGGCGCAGGTCCGCGAACGGGAGCTCGTAGCCCTCGCCGACCGCGAAGGGCGTCTCGCCCTGCGTGCCGGTGGCGCGCGCGACGCGCCGCTCCGTGACCTCGTAGCGCTTGCGCCCGAGGTGCACGAACTGCCCGACCCGGAGCTGGGCGAAGGCGGGCACCTTGGCCCGGTCGCCCTCGTCGCCCGGCGCGGTGACGTAGTAGAGGCCCTGCGCCTCGCCGAGCCAGCCCGTGCGCCGGTCGGCCCACTCGAGGAACCACTCGTTCCAGTAGCCGGTCGGGTGCTCGACCTGGAGCCGGCCGACGATCCGGAACTCGACGCCGAGGCACTTGCCCGTCGCGCCGAGCTGGAGCGGCGAGGCGTCCTCGACCACGTGGCTGATCTTGCCCAGGTTCTCGAGCGCGTCCTGGCGGTCGGTCCGGGCGACCGTCGTGTCGCAGTAGGCGCACACGACCGCGACCGAGCGCTGGTTCGTGAACGCGACGGGCGCCCCGCACGACGGGCACGACAGCTCGCCCGTCTTCGCGCGCGGCGGCGCGGGCCGGCTCGGGGTCGGGCGTGCGGGCGGACGCAGCGAGACCCCGGCCCCGCCCGGCAAGGGCGGGGGGCCGCCCGCGGCGGGCAGGGGCGGGGGACCGCCGCCGGCGGGCAGGGGCGGGGGGCCGCCGCCGGCGGCGCCCACGTCCGGCAGGGTGGGGACGCCCGCGCCCGCGATCAGCCCGGGGACGTCGATCGGGGCGACGCCGAAGGCCGGGGCCAGGCGCTGGAGGACGGCGACCTCCTGCGGGGCGGCCTGGCCGTCGGCGCGGGCGACCGCGAGGAGGAGCTGGAGCAGGGCGTCGCGCTCTTCCGGGTCGTCGGGCGGGCGGAGCTGCGTGAGCCGGCCGCCCTGGCGCATCTGGTCGACGATCCCGCGCGCCTCGTCCGCGTCGACGCCCAGGCGCCGGGCGGCTCGCCCGAGCACGGACTCCTCGGCGGCCTCGAGGCGCCCGTCGACGAGCGCGAGCGCGACGAGCAGGCGGAACTGGTCGACGGCGTCCACGGGGGCGGAGTATACGCGGTGGGGCGCGCGCGGGGCGAGGGGCTATCATGCGCGCCCGACACGGAGGGACCCATGCTGGTGGCCGGGCTGAGGGCAGGACGCACGAGGTGGACCGCGGCGGGCGCGCTGCTGGCCGCGGCGCTGGGGGCGCTCCCGGCCGCCTGCGTGGCGCAGGAGGGGCAGGTCGAGGCGCCCGCCGGCGGCGCGGACGACGCGGCCGGGCTCCCCGACGGCCTCTACGCGCGGCTCCAGACGAACCGCGGCGTCATGATCCTCCTGCTCGAGCACGAGCGGACGCCCATGACGGTGGGCAACTTCGTGGGCCTGATCGAAGGGACCCGCGAGTGGACGGACCCGAAGTCGGGGCAGAAGGTCAAGCGGCCGTACTACGACGGCCTCGGGTTCCACCGGATCATCGACGGCTTCATGATCCAGGGCGGCTGCCCGCAGGGCACCGGCATGGGCGGCCCGGGCTATCAGTTCAAGGACGAGATCCACCCCGAGCTCAAGCACGAAGGGCCGGGCGTGCTCTCCATGGCGAACGCGGGCCCCGCGACGAACGGCTCGCAGTTCTTCGTGACGCTCGGGCCGACCCCGCACCTCGACGGCCGGCACAGCGTGTTCGGGCGGCTCGTGCGCGGCCAGGACGTGCTCGCGGCGATCGGCAAGTCGAAGACGGGCGCCATGGACCGGCCGGTCGACCCGGTCGTGATCCAGCGCGCGACGGTCCTCCGCGTGGGCGAGGCGGCGAAGGCCTGGTCGGCCGACGAGGCGTTCCAGCGCGGCGAGCGCGAGGCCGACGCGCTGCGCGAGCGGCTCGGTCGCAAGGACGTGCCCGACGCGCAGGGCGAGGCCGACCCGGCCCGCGTGCCGGGCGCCGACCAGCCGCTCCGCGAGCAGGCCCGGCTCGTGATCGTGTGCATCCAGCACAAGGGCGCGCACCGCGCCGCCCCGCACGTGAAGTACGACAAGGACGAGGCGCTCGCGCTCGCGCGCAAGATCGTCGCGCACGCCCGGCTCGCGGGCGCGGACGTCGAGGCGCTCGGGCGCCGCTGGAGCGACGTGCCGACGCCGCCGGGCGGCTTCGCGCTCCAGCGCGCCCAGACGGACCCGAGCTTCGCGCCGGCGTTCCGGCTAACGAAGGGGCAGGTCAGCGACGCGGTCCTGACCCCGTTCGGGGCCATGGTGTTCCAGGCGCTCGACTGAAGCGGCGGGGCCAGGCCCTTCGGAGCGCGGTGGGTGTGTCGCGAGGCGCGAGGTCGCGCGGGCGTGGCGGAGGACGGGTGAGGGCTTGACGGCGCCGGTGCTGCACCTGTTCGCGAACCACAAGGTCACGGGGCCGGCGGAGCTGGCGCTCGAGACCTGCCGGGCGCTCGTCGCGGCGGGCGTGCCCGCGGAGCTGCTCACGAGCGACGTCACGCGGACGAAGCACCGGGACCGCTGGCTGCACCTGCTCGCGCTCGAGCGCGGCGTGCCCGTGGCCCCGATCGAGGGGCTGCGGCTCGGCAAGCACCACAAGCCGGTGCGGACGTGGCTCGACGCGCGCCGGCTCGCGGCGGCGCTGAAGGCGCGCCCGCCGCGGCTCGTCCACTGTCACCTGCCCAACGACCACCTGATCGCCGCCATGGCCGTCGAGCGCTCGGGGCTGCGGCTCCCGCTCGTGCGCACGCTCTACGACGCCGAGGCGCCGGCGCCCACGCGGCGGACGCGGCGGACCCTGCGCGGCGTGGCCCGGCTGGTGTGCCTGTCGCGGGCCGCCGCGGACGCCGTGCGGGCCGGGGCGCGCGCGCTCGGGGTCGACCCCGCGCGCGTCGAGCACCTCGAGCCGCCGATCGACACGGACCGCTTCGACCCGGCCCGGGGCGTGCCCGCGCGGCGCGCCGCGCTCGGGCTCGCGCCCGACGACCTCGTGGTCGGGATCGTGGCGCGCATGCAGACGCACCGCCGCTACGAGGTCCTGCTCGAGGCCGTCCGCCTGGCCCGCGCCGAGCTGCCGCGGCTGCGGCTCGTCGTGGTCGGGCGCGGCACGAAGCAGGACGAGGTCGCGCGCGAGCCCGTGCGCCGGCTCGGGCTCGAGGGCGCGGTCGTGTTCGCGGGCCACGTCTCGGGCGACGACTACGTGGGCACGCTCGCGGCGTTCGACCTGAAGGTGTTCATGGTCCCCGGCTCGGACGGGACCTGCCGGGCCGTGCGCGAGGCCCTCGCCATGGGCCTCCCCGTCGTCACGACCCGCCAGGGGATCCTCCCCGAGCTCGTGCGCGAGGGCGAGACGGGCCTCCTCGTCGCGGCCGAGCCCGAGGCCGCGGAGCTCGCGGCGGCCCTCTCGACGCTCGGCCGCGACGCGGGCCGGCGGGCGGCGATGTCGGCCGCGGCGCGCGCGGACGCCGTGGCGCGCTTCGCCTACCCGCGGCACGCGGCGCGGCTCGCCGCGCTCTACGACGCGGTGTGCGCGGGGGGCTGAGGCGGCGCGGCGGGGCCGCGCGCGAGTAGGCTCGGGGGCGAGGGGGCTGGCCCTTGTTCGCGGTGTGGCGCGCGTCGCTCGTGCTCCTCGCGCTCCTGCTCGCGGCGGGGGCGGGCGCCGTGTTCTGGGCGCAGCCGGGCGGGCTGCCCCCGGGCGACCCGGTGTGGCTGGGGACCGTCGCGGCGCCGCTCGCGTTCGCCGGGGCCGCGGTCGTGTGCGCCTTCGCGCCGTTCGACGACCCGCTCGGCGCGCCGCGCTGGGCCGGGTTCGTCGCCGGCGCGCTCCTGGGCGTCGTCCTGGGCGGCCTGCCGTGGTTCTGGGCGAGCCTGCTCGTGGTCGGGCCCGGGCTGCTCGCGCTGGCCGCGCTCCTGCTCCTCGTCGCGGACCGCGTCGCGGCGGGCGCGCTCCGGCGCGGCCTCGCGCTCTCGCGGGCCGGCGGCGCGCCCGCCCCGGCCGGCGAGGCGACGTGGTCGGCGAGCGACGGCGCCGCGGCCCCGGGCGGCGACGGCGAGGCGGGGCCCGGCGG
>JANJTH010000904.1 GCA_024711205.1 Planctomycetota bacterium
GCTCGCCGCGAGGGCGCCGGTCGCCCGCCGCGAGGCGTCCGCGCGCCGCCCGCGCCCGGCGGGGGCAGCCGACGCGGTCCGGGCGCACGGGGGCACGCCGCTCGGGGCCGAGCGGTCGGCGATCGGGTCGTCGTGGGCCACGTTCACTCCTCCCCCGGGGTGTCCCCGCGCGCGGGCGGGGCCGCGAGCCGGACCGTCACCTTGCGCGACGCGACGCCGCGGCGCACCTCGAGCTCGAGCTCGTCCCCGGCCGCCCGGCGCGCGAGCGCGCGCAGGAGCCGCCACGGCGCCGTCACGGGCTCGTCGCCCGCCGCGAGGATCACGTCGCCCGGGGCGAGCCCGGCCGCCGCCGCGGGCGAGCCCGGCGCGACCTCGGCCACGCGCACGCCGCCCGCGTGGCTCGGGTCGGGGACGACGCCCAGGAACGCCGGGCGCAGGACCTCGCCGCGCGCGAGGCGGGCCACGAGCGCGGGCAGCTCGGGCGCGGGGATCGCGAAGCCGATCCCCGAGTCGTAGACGGCGACCCCCGGCATGCCGCCCCGCAGGTCGAGGGGGACGATCAGCCCGAGCACGCGCCCGTCGAGTCCGGCGAGCGGGCCGCCGTAGCTCACGGGCGAGACGGCCGCGCTCGTCTGGACCGCGCGCCCGCCCACGCGGCCGAGCGCCGAGACGATCCCGCGCGTGACCGAGGGCGCGTCGCCGCCGAGCCCGCGCCCGAGCGCGAGCGCCCAGCGCCCGACCTCGAGCGCGCCCGCGTCCGCGAGCGGCGCCACGGCCAGGTCCTTCGCCTCGATCCGCAGGAGGAGCAGCGCGCGCGCCTCGCAGCGCCCGGCCGGGCGGGCCACGAACGTCCGCCCGTCGTGGAGCGTCACGAGGAGGTGCCGCGGCTGGCGGCGCAGCACGAAGGTCGTCGTCAGGACGAGCCCGTCGGCGCCCACGACGAGGCCCGTCGACGGCCCGAACGCCTGCTTGAACCCGGCGCGCGTGAGCACGCCCCCCTCGGCCTCGGCGGGGTTCTCGGGCGCGCGGAACTCCTCCTCGAGCTCGCCCAGCGCCTCGACCGTCACGATCGAGGGCGCGAGCGCGTCCACGACGCGGCGCGTGGCCCGGTCGAGCGCCTGGCCGACCTCCTGGGCGCCCGGCTCCTGGGCCCCCGCCGCCGTCGCTCCGGCCAGCGCGCACGCGAGCGCGCACGCGAGCGCGCCGACCCGGCCCGGCCCCGTCACCGGCCACCGCCGGCGGGCGCCTGCGGCGGCGGCAGGGGGAGCGACAGGTCGAGGCACACCTCGCCGCGCTTCACGACGAGCGCGACCGCGGTCGCGTCCGCCGGCTGGCCCGCGAGGGCCTCGTCGACGTCGCGGCAGGTGCGCGTCGTGCGCCCGCCCACGCGCACGATCAGGTCGTCGGCCAAGAGCCCGGCCCGGGCCGCGGGCGAGCCCGCGACGACGGCCTCGACGTAGGGCATGGGCGAGCGCGCCAGGTGCACGCGGAGCAGCCGCAGCCCCAGGTCGGGCCGCGCGGGCGGCGGGGGCGGCGCCGGCGGCCGGGCCGGCTCGGGCTCGGCCCGCTCGGCCGCGAGCCCGGCCCGCACGAGCTCCGCGAGCGCGGCCGTCGGCACGGCGTAGTTGACGATCGTGTTCGTCGCGCGCGACTCGACGAGGCGCCCGACGAGGCCCACGAACGCGCCGTCGCGCGCGAGCAGCGGCCCGCCCTGCATGCCCGGGTTCGTGGGCACGTCGGTCACGATCACCTGCTCGAGGCGCTCGGGGAGGCGGACCACGTCGACGCCGCCGCGGCGGAGCGGGCCCACGCGGCTCACGACGCCCGCGAGCGCGGCCGGGCGCTCGTCGCCGTAGATCACGCCGAACGGGTTGCCGAGCGCGAGCACGCCGTCGCCCGCGCGCAGGCGCGCCGAGTCGCCGAGCGGCAGCGCCGCGAGCCGCGCGTCGGCCGGCGGCGTCACGCGCAGGAGCGCCGCGCCGAGCCCCGGGTCGGCCCGCCAGATCGTGGCCGCGAGCCGCCGCCCGTCGTGCGTCACGACGCGCAGCGCGTCCGTGCGCAGGGCGATGCTCCAGGCCGTGAGCACGAAGCCGCGCTCGTCGACGACGACGCCCGTCCCGTAGGCGGGCACCCCCTGGAACCCGCCCGCGCCGTAGACCTTCACGACGGCCGGAAAGGCGCGGGCCGCGACGTCGACCCAGCCGGCCTCCTCGGCGCCCGCGGCGACGGGCGGCGGGGGCGGGGGCGGGGCGGGGGCGTCCTGCGCGACGGCGAGGGCGGGGAGGAGGAGGAAGAGGAGGAGGAAGAGGAGGGAAGAGGAAGAAGGAGGGCAAGGGCAAGGGCAAGGGAAGACGGCGCCTGGGCACGGGGACCGCGTCACGGGGACTCCTCGAACAGCGCCGGGTCCTGTGGACCCACCTCGAGCCGGATCTCCGCCGCGCGCTCGAGCAGCTCGCCCGACTCGTGGTCGAGGCGCTCGACCGCGAGGCCGCCGGGGCCGGCGCCGGGCGCCGCGACCCAGGCCTCCTCGACCCACGCGCCGTCGTCACGCGGCCAGGCCAGGCCCACGAGCGCGTGCGTCTCGGCGTCGAGGTAGAGCAGGCGCCGGCGGCCGGCCTTGTCGCGCGCCTCGAGCCGGGCCACGAGCCGCCCGCCCACGCGGTCGCCACCCGTCAGCTCGAGCGACGTGAGCCGGCCCTCGCCGCCCGGCTCCGCGAGCGCCGCGAGCGCCTCGGCCGTCCCCGCCAGCTCGTCGCGCCGCGCGGGCGCGAGCGGCGCGCGCGTCCCGTTCGGCGCCAGGCGCCAGCCGCGCTTGCCGTCCCACACCTCGACCGTCGGCGCGTCGACCGGGCCGGACTCGACGCGCAGCCGCCCGCGGTCGAACCGCCGCACGCGCCGCTCGCTCGCCCGGCCTGGCGCCGCCCACACGGCCTCCTCGGCCCACGCCGGCCCCTCGGGCCCGGGGCCCGCGCGGCCAGCCTCCGGGGCCGCGAGGCGGGCCCGGTGCGCGGCGAGGACGGCGGCGAGCTCGGCCGCGACGAGCGCCGCGTCGGGCGCCCACGCGCCCGAGGGCGGCCCCGACCAGAGCGGGTCGAGCCGGAACCCGAGCGCGACGCGCACGAGCCCCGCCCCGTCCTCGCGCGGGCGGTCGACCTCGAGCCGCACGCGCCGCCCGGCCGGCAGGCGCGACACGCGCGTCAGGAGCTGGTTCTGCGTCGTCACGTCCACGCCGTCCATGCGCCGCACGCGGTCCCCGAGCCGCAGCCCGGCCTTGAACGCGCGCGCGTCGCGCGTGATCGCGTCGACGACGAGCTCGCTGCCCCGGCCCTCGCCGCGCTCCACGTCGCGCACCGTCGCGTTCATCGTCCCGTGCTGGCACTGCCGCCCCGCCCGCAGGTCGAGCAGGAAGTTCTCGATCTGCGCGCTCGAGGCGGCGAACCCGACGCCCACGTTCACGCGCCCGCGGTCCGGCCGGAACCCGCCCAGCCCGTTGATCCCGAGCAGGCGCCCCTGCGCGTCGAACAAGGGCCCGCCCGAGTTGCCCGGGTTGATCGAGGCGTCGATCTGCAGCGAGTCGCCGTAGACGAGGTCCGAGCTGCCCGAGGCGTCGCGGTAGCGGTGGACGCCCGAGATCACCCCCTGCGTGACCGTCGGCGAGAAGTCCTCGGCGAGCAGGAACGGGTTGCCCATGGCGAGCACCGGGTCGCCCGGGCGCGCCGCGTCCGAGTCGCCGAACGCGACGAACGGCCAGCCGCCCGGCCGCGGCGCGAGCTTGAGGAGGGCGATGTCCCCGCCGGGGTCGATCCCGAGCAGCCGGGCCGGGTAGGCCTCGCCGTCGGAGAGCCCCACGGTCAGGTCGCGCGCGAGCCCCGAGACGTGGAAGTTCGTGAGCACGTAGCCGGCGGGGTCGACGATCACGCCCGAGCCCCCGCCCTCGCCCGCGACCTTGCCCTGGAACACGGCCGCGACCGCCGGGGCCACGCGCGCGATCATGGCGACGCGCGCCGCCTCGGCCGCGCGCAGGCGCGCGAGGGCGGGCTCGTCCTCGGCCCGCGCGACGACGCCCCCGGCGAGGACGCAGGCCGCGAAGGCGCTGGCCGCGAGGGCGCCGGCGCCCAGCGCGGAGCCCCCGCGGTGCGCCCAGGACGCCGCCGCCCGCGGACCCGATCGTCGTGGCGCCTGCGCCATGGAACCCCGTCCGGCCGGCGCGGGACCCCGCGCGCCGCGGCCCCCGCAGTCTAGCCAGGACCAGCCGGCGTGGCGCCGGCCCCCGCCAGCCACGCCAGGCGTCAGGCCCAAAAACGCGCCGGCCTCGACCGGGTGGTCGAGGCCGTCACGTGGAAGGAAGGAAGGAAGGATTGTGTCGCTCGACGGCAAGACGCCCGGCTTGCAATGTTCTCCAGGGTTTCGGGCACCCCGCCGCGTCGCTGTGCCCGACCAAGAGCGACCCCCGTGCCAACGCAAGTCGTGGCGACTTCGTGGGCGTGCGACGTGACGCCCTTCCCGAAAACGGGGAGACGCGACGGAACGGGTCGGACCTGAGCCGGACCGGGCCGCCACGCCTCGAGGAGGCCACCGGGCCCCCTCGAGGCGCCGGGGCAGGCGCGCTACTCGAGCCCGAACTGCCGGATCTTGTTGTAGAGCGTGCGCCGGGTCACCCCGAGCAGCTTGGCGGCCTCGATCTTCGCGCCGCCCGTCTTGCGCAGCGCCCGCACGACCGCGCGCCGCTCGACCTCGAGCAGGTCGTAGGGCGCGTCCTCCTCGCCCCCGGGGCCGAGCGCCACGTGCGGGCCGGGCGCCGGCGCCCCGAGCCCCGCGATCGGCCGCGTCGCGGGCGAGCTCGCGAGGTCGCCCAGCGTCACGAGGCGCAGCACCGCGTTGCGCAGCTCGCGCACGTTGCCCGGCCAGGGGCGCCCCGCGAGCGCGGAAACCTCGGCCTCCCCGATCGGGTGCGCCTTCGCGGGGTCGCCGAGCGTGCGGCGGGCCTCGCGCTCGAAGTGCCGCACGAGGAGCGGCACGTCGCCCGGCCGCTCGGCGAGCGAGGGCACGCGGACCTGCACGACGTTGAGCCGGTAGAGCAGGTCCTCGCGGAACCGCCCCTCCGCGACCATGGCCTCGAGGTCCCGGTGCGTCGCCGCGAGCACGCGCACGTCGACCTTGCGCGTCGCCCCGTCGCCCAGCCTGCGCACCTCGCCCTCCTGGAGCACCCGCAGGAGCTCCGTCTGGAGCCGCGCCCCGGCGTCGCCGATCTCGTCGAGGAACAAGGTCCCCCCGGCCGCGCGCTCGAACAGGCCGGGGCGGTCGGCGTCGGCGCCCGTGTAGGCGCCCTTCACGTGCCCGAACAGCTCGCCCTCGAGCAGGCCCTCGGGCAGCGCCCCGCAGTTGATCGCGTGGAACGGGCCGCGCGCCCGCGCCGAGCCGTCGTGCAGCGCGCGCGCCACGAGCTCCTTGCCCGTCCCGCTCTCGCCGCGGATCAGCACGCGGGCCTCCGTCGGCGCGACGCGCTCGATCAGGCGCAGGAGCTCGTAGATCGGCTGGCTCTCGCCGACGATCCCCTCGACCGCCCCCTCGCGCGCGCGGACCTGCCCGACCCCGTGCGCGAACAGGGCCTGGAGCGCGTCGGCCCGCCGCCGCTCGGCGTCGCGCCGGCGCGCGCGCACGATCACGCCCGAGGCGAGCCGCGCGAACCGCTCGACGAGGGCCTCGGCCGCGTCGTCGAAGGCGACCTGGTCCTTGCGCCCGCGCCGGTCGAGCAGCACGCACCCCAGGTCGACCCGCCGGTAGCGGAGCGGGGCCGCGACGACGGCCCGCAGGTCGAGCGCCTTCACGCTCCGGCTCCCTGCGAACCGCGGGTCCTCGGCCGGCCGCACGGCCCGGAGCGCGACCTGCGCGCTCGCGGCCCGCTCGGCGACCTTGCGCGAGACCTCGCGCGCCGCGTCCGGCACGGGCGCGCCGTCCCGGTCGCGCGCGGCGCGCAGCACGAGCCCGCCCTCGCCCGCGCCCTCTCCTGGGCCGCCTGCGCGGCCGGCGTCGACCCCGGCGCCCGCGTCGCGCAGGAGCACGAACCCGCGGTCGGCCTCGGCGGCCCGCACGAGCTCGCCCAGCACGAGGTCGAGCGTCGCCGCGAGGTCGAGGTCCGTGTCGCCCTCGAGGAGCGCCTCGATCATGCCGAGGACCCGCTCGGCCTGCCCGCCGGGGGCCGCACCGGCCCCCGCGAGCCGCAGCGGCGCCGGCGCCGGCGCC
>JANJTH010000003.1 GCA_024711205.1 Planctomycetota bacterium
ACGACGCTCTTCCGATCTGCGCCGTCGCCGGCCGGCGCGGGGCCGCCCGCCGCGCCCGCGGCCGGCGGCCCCGTGAGGACGAGCCCGCGCAGCGGGCCGAGGCGCGGCGCGAGGCGCACGAGCAGGGCCAGCCCGGCGAGCGTCGCGACCCCGCCGCCCGCCGTGTAGGCCACGTTGCGCTGCAGCGCCTCCCACTCGAACGGCGTCTCGGGGACCACGAACCGCTGCGAGGAGAGGAGCAGCGCCCCGAACACGAGCGCGACCCCCGACAGGCCGAGCACCCCGAACCCCGGCGTCACGAACACCTCGACCGCGAGGAGCGCGAGCCCGAGCACGAGCATGCAGACCTCGACCCAGTCGGCGAGCCCGAGCAGGTACGAGCCGAAGAACACGGCGCCGAGGCACACGGCGGCGACGGCCTCCGGGGCGCCGAGGCCCGGCGAGCCGAACGCGATCGCGACCGCGATCACGCCGATCACGAACAGGAGCGTCTTGAGCGGGGCCCACGTGACCCAGCGCACGACGCCCTCCCACCACGACGCGTCGAAGCGCGCCGCGCGCACGGGCGGCGTGCTGAACTCGTGCGCGAGCGCGTCGAGGAGCGCGCGCTCGTCGTCGGCCACGATCCGCGTGAGCCCCATGTCGACGGCCTCCTCGGCGCCGACGACGAACAGCTTGCCCGGGGCGCACACGACCTCGTCCTGCGTGATCCGCTCGCGCCGGGCCCACGGCATGCGCTCGAGCGCCTCGGCCGTGACCCACTCGGGGCGGGCGAGCCCGGTCGCCTCGTCGCGGACCTCGAGCCGGTGCAGCTCGACGGTCGGGTCGACCATGGCCGCCGCGACGTCGGCCGGGTAGCCGGCGCGCTCGGCGAGCGCCACGAGGTCGGCGCGCACGGGCGCGACCATCTTCTCGGCCACCTGCGGGGGGAGGACGCCCATGGCGTCGACGACGATCGGCATGACGTCGCCCAGGCGCCCGCCCGGGCGCATGGCGATCTGCTGGCAGCCGAACGCGACGAGCGTCCCGCCCGAGAGCGCCCAGCCGCGGACCCAGGCGACGGTCGTCACGCCCTCGAGGTTCGCGAGGTTCCAGGCGATGTTCCGTGAGGCCTGCACCTCGCCGCCCGGCGTGTCGAGCGTGACGACGAGGAAGCGCGGGCGCAGCGCGAGCGCCTTCGCGACGCGCGCCTCCATGGAGCGCTCGGTGAGCCCGTCGATCTCGCCCTCGAGCGAGACGAACGCGGCGAGGGGGCCGACCTCCTCGGCCTCGCCGCGGGCGGGGGCGGCCTGGGCCGCGACCCCGGCCGCGAGGAGGAGGGCGGCGGCCAGGCGACGGCGGCGGGGGCACTTGGGCGGTGGGCGCACGCGGAGGGACCTCCCCCCGAGGCTACACCAGGCGCGCCGTCCGGGGCGGGCGCGCGGCGCCGGGGCCCGGCCCCGCGGCGACCTGGCGCGAATAGGATCCCCCCGGGGAGCGTCGGTCCTGGGACGGAGCGACGCGGGCGCGCCCCGCCGCGCGAGGCGGCGCGAGGGCGCGCGGAGCGGAGGTCGGCATGGTCGGGGGACGGGGTGGGCGGGCCTGGGCGCGGTCCGGGCTCGTGGCGGCGGCGATCGCGGTGGCGCTGGGCGCGGCGCCCGCGCGGGGCCAGGGGGACGACGGCTCCGACCCGGACGTCGCGGAGATCGTCGTGAACCTCGGGCCGCCCGCCGAGGGCGAGACCGACGAGGCCGCGCTCGAGGCGGCCCGGCCCGAGGCCGTGCGGTTCCTGCTCGAGAGCCCGCGCACGGCCGCCGCGCTGCTCGCCGTGGGCCGGCATCGCGACGCCGTGCGCGCCGCGCTGCTCCCGGTCGTGAAGCCGGGCCGGATCCGCGCCACGCGCGGGGGCTCCGGCCGGCGCATGGCCACGTTCACGGCGTCGCGCGCGGCGGCCCTCGCGGCGGCGCTCGACGTCGTGCGCCCCGAGGAGCGCTGGGCGAAGGACCCCGTGCTCGTCGTCGCGGCGGACCCCGACATGCCGCAGCCCGAGCGCGCGGCGGCCGCGGCCGCCGCGACGGAGACGCTCCAGCGGTTCCGGTTCCGGATCGCGGGCGAGGGGGACCGCACGACCGCGGCGCTCGTGCTCGCGGTCCAGGGCAAGGTCTACGCCGAGGAGCGCGGCGGCGGCCACGTCGAGCTGATCCCGAGCGTGCGCGCGCGCCTCTACCACAAGCCGACCGACACGGTCCTCGCGCTCGTGACCGTCGAGGTCGTCCGCGTGCCGGGCGAGGGCGTCGCGCCGGGCCGCGTCGGCTCGGCGCGCGCCGTGGGCGCGAGCGCCGCGCGCGAGCGCGTCGCGCTCGCCGGGCGCGCCGCCGAGGCGGCCGTGCTGGGGGTCGTGAAGAAGCTCGCGCAGGAGGACGCGCAGGGCGCCCCGGGCGGGCCCGCGCCGCCGGCCGCCCGCGACCACTACGAGGTGCGCCTCTCCGGCCTCCCCGACGAGGCGTCGGAGCTGCTCCAGGCCGCGCTCACGAAGGCCGAGGGCTTCGAGGGCTGGCGCGAGGGCGGGTCGTTCGACCGCGCCGGGGTCAAGCTCGTCGTGCTCCGCTGCACCTACCAGGGGCCGGACGCGAAGGCCGCCGTCGAGGCCGCGGCGGCCGCGGCCGGGGTCGAGGTCGAGGTCGCGCGGGACGGCAACGCGATCACGGTCCGGGCGAAGAAGTAGGCGCCCGCGCGGCCCCGGCGTCCCCTGGCTCGCCGGGGGGCGCTGGGCCCGCGCGGTCGAGCGCCCAGCGCGCGTGCTCGACGACGCCCGGGTCGTCGTGGTCGAGCAGGCCGGCGAGGAGCGCGCGGGCCTCCGCCGCGCCGTCGGGCGCCGCGCCCGCGGGGAGGGCGCCGGCGGCCAGCGCGTTGCCGAGCGCGGTCGCGAGGTTGC
>JANJTH010000018.1 GCA_024711205.1 Planctomycetota bacterium
GCGGCTCCGCCGCCGGGCCCGGCGCCCCCGGGGCGTCGAGCAGCGCGCCGATCGCGGCGCTCCCGACGAGCTCGCGCGGCGTGAGCGGCACGCCGGCGCGGGGGAGCCCGGCCAGCTCGGCGGGGAGCGCGGCCAGGGCGCGCTCGCCCCGGGCCTCGAGCGCGCGCGCGAGCGGGTCGTCGCGGTCGGTCGCGCGGAAGGTGCCGTTCACGGCGAGGACCTGGTTGCCGAGCCCGAGCGCCCGGAGCTCGCGCGCGGTCCGGGCGGCCTCGCGCAGGGCCGGCTCCTCGGGGCGGGCCACGAGCACGATCATGGTCCGCGCCGGGTCCTCGAGCGCGGCGCGCGCCTCGGCGAACCGGTCGCGGCGCGTCGTGAGCGCGCCGTGCGGCCCGAGGCACGACGCGCCCCGGTCGTTCGCGTCGAGGAACGCCGTCCAGGCGCGCGGGAGCTCGAGCAGGCGCAGCGTGTGCCCGGTCGGCGCGGTGTCGAACACGACCCGGTCGACCCCCTCGGCGCCGTCGCCCCCGAGCAGGCCGGCGAAGCGGTCGAACGCGGCGATCTCCACCGTGCACGCCCCCGAGAGCTCCTCGCGGAGCCGCGCGAGCTGCTCGGGTGTGGCCTGCCCCTCGAGCGGCGCGAGCGCGCGCCGCCGGTAGTCCTCCGCCGCCGCGGCGGGGTCCACATCCTGCACGAGGAGCCCGGGCACGCCCGGCACGGGGCGGGCCTCGTGGCCGACCGGCGCGCCCAGCGACTCGGACAGGTTCGAGGCGGGGTCCGTGCTCACGAGCAGGACGCGCTCCCCGGCCCGGGCGAGCCGGAGCGCCGTGGCGCAGGCCAGCGTCGTCTTGCCCACGCCCCCCTTGCCCGTGAAGAGCAGGAAGCGCCCGGCCAGCGCCGTCGGGTCGAAGCGCGGCAGCTCCGCGGGCAAGGGCGAGGCGGCGGGCTCCTCCGCGGCCATGGGCCCTACCCGGCCGCGGCCGCGGCGGCCGGCGCCGTCTGGCGGCGCGCCGGCCACCAGCGGTCGCGCAGCCGGAGCGAGACCCCGACGAGCCCGATCAGGACCGGGACCTCGACGAGCGGCCCGACCACGGCGGCGAAGGCCGCCCCGGACTCGATCCCGAACACGCCGACGGCCACGGCGATCGCGAGCTCGAGGTCGTTGCTCGCGGCCGTGAAGCCGAGCGTCGCGGCCACGGTCACGACCACGTCGAGGGGCACGTCGCGGAGGTCGGCCAGGGCCTCCGACCGCTGCCCCGAGATGTCCACCCCGACCTCGGCCATGACGGCGGCCGCGTGCGGGTCGAGCCCGTGCGGCTCGAGCCCCGCCGAGAGGGGCTCGAGCCGGTCGCCGCACAGGTGCCGGGCCCGGCCCTCGGCCATCTGCGAGCGGCACGAGCTGCCCGTGCACAGGAGCAGGACCTTCGGGCGGTCGGTCACGGGGGGCTCCTTCGCGGGTCGGGCAGGGCCTGAGCGATCGGTGGGCGACGATCGTGGGCGCTCAGAGCCCCGCGACCAGCGCCTTGACCCGGCGCAGGGTGGCGGGGTCGAGCGCGTAGCAGACCCGGGGGCCGTCGATCTCCCCCACGATCAGGCCGGCGTCCTTGAGGACCTTCAGGTGCTGCGACACGGTCGACTGCGCGAGGGGGAGCTCGTCCACGATCTCCCCGCACATGCAGGCCTCGCGCCGGGCCAGGAGCCGCAGGATCGCGACGCGCGCGGGCGACCCGAGCGCCTTGGCGAGCGCGGCCAGCTCGCGGTCCGCGGCCTCGCCCTCGATCGGGCGCAGGTCGGGGCCCGCCGGCTGGGCGGCGAGCGCGGCGGAGCGGGTTGGCCGACGGGTCCCGGGCACGTCGCCCGTTCTATCGTCGTCTCACGATCGCGGCAACGCCCGCGTCCCACGCGCGAGACGGCGGCGGTCGCGGGCGGCGACGGCGGACCCCAAGTCGAACCTGCGCGGGCGCTCGCGGCCCTCGGCGCGGAGGTTGCTGTAGGCTTCCCGCATGTCCTGGCGCGAACAATGGCGGCCCCTCCTCGCGATCGTGGGCGGCTTCCTGCTCTGCTTCTTCCTCCCCGCGAGTCACCCTCGCTTCGAGCAGGGCGTCCGCGAGGCGCTCGTGCTCGTCCGCTGGTACGCGCGGGAGCACGTGCTGCTCTGCCTCGTGCCCGCGTTCTTCATCGCCGGCGCGATCTCGACCTTCGTCGCGCAGACGTCCGTGCTCCGCTACCTGGGGCCGAAGGCGAACCGGGCCGTGGCCTACGGCGTCGCCGGCGTCTCGGGGACCGTGATCGCCGTGTGCTCGTGCACGATCCTGCCCCTGTTCACGGGGATCTACCGCATGGGCGCGGGGATCGGCCCGGCGACGGCCTTCCTCTACTCGGGCCCGGCGATCAGCGTGCTCGCGATCATCCTCACCGGGCGCGTCCTGGGCTGGGAGTTCGGCGCCGCCCGCGCCGTCGCCGCGGTGGGCACGAGCGTCTTCGTCGGGCTCGCCATGGCCGCGCTCTTCCGCCGGGAGGACGCCGCGCGCGCGGCGGAGCTGGCCCTGCCCGAGCTGCCCGGCGGGCGGCCCCTCGGGCAGACCGTGACCCACCTCGCGCTGCTCGTCGGGGTGCTCGTGTTCGCCAACTGGGGCCGGCCGGCCGCCGACCACGGCGTGTGGCACGCCCTGTGGGCGGCGAAGTGGTGGGTGACGGCGGCCTGCGGCCTCGGCCTCGCGGGGGTCCTCGTGGCCTGGTACGCCGCCGCCTGGTGGAAGGTCGCCGCGGCCGTCGGCGCGACCGTCGTGGCCGCGCTCCTCGCGCCGGCGGAGCCCCTCGTCCCCTTCGTCGTCGCGTCGGTCGGGCTCGGGCTGCTCACGAGCCTGGCCGAGGAGGGGAGCGAGCTCGAGGCCTGGTTCGAGGCGTCCTGGGACTTCGCGAAGCAGATCCTGCCGCTGCTCCTCCTGGGCGTCCTCGCCGCCGGCGCGCTGTTCGGGAGCCCGGCGATCGACGGGCAGCCCGCCCGCGAGGGCTGGATCCCCAACGCGTGGGTCGCCGGCCTCGTCGGCGGCGAGGCGCTCCTCGCGAACTTCCTCGCCGCCTGCATCGGCGCCTTCATGTACTTCGCGACCCTGACCGAGGTCCCGATCCTGCGCGGCCTGCTCGACAGCGGCATGGGGCAGGGCCCCGCCCTTGCCCTGGCCCTGGCCGGCCCCTCGCTCTCGCTCCCGAGCGTGATCGTGATCCACGGGGTCCTGGGCACGAAGAAGACCGCGGCCTACGTCGCCCTGTGCGTGCTGGCGTCGGGGCTGCTCGGGTTCGTCTACGGCCAGTGGGTCGTCGGAGGTGGTGCGTGAGCGTCAAGCTGCAGATCCTGGGCACCGGCTGCGCCAAGTGCGTCAAGCTCACGGAGGCCGCCGAGGCGGCCGCCAAGCAGCTCGCCCTCGACTACGAGGTCGTCAAGGTCACCGACCCGAACGAGTTCGTCCGCCTGGGCGTCATGCTCACGCCGGCGCTCGTCGTGGACGGCAAGGTCGTCGCGTCGGGCAAGGTCCCGACCGCCGAGCAGCTCAGGACCCTGCTCCATCAGCGCTGACCCCATGGGCTCGCCCCGAAGCCCGGACCTCCGGCGGATGCGCGGAAGCTCGGGCCTCGGGTCGAGCTGGAGTCCGCCCGGACGAGCCGGGCGGTCGCGGCGCCCCCGTGGACCCGCTTTCCCCCTGATCTCTAGTGGGCCAGGACGACCTGGCGCTGGCCGTTGCCGTTCGGCCGCCGCGGCGGCGGGATCGCCGCCGCGCCCGCGGCCGAGAGGCCGCTCGGGCTCGCGGCACCCGTGACCGCCGGGGCCTGGCTGGCCCCGACCGCGCCGGGCAGGGCGGGCGCGCCCAGGCAGGCGCGCTCGTAGAGGCGCACCGCGGTCATGGCCGTGCGGACCCGGTCCTTCATGTTCAGCTCGGAGATCCCGATGCACGGGATCTGCTGCCACTGGAGCAGGAAGTCGAGCACCCCGTCGATCCGGTTGATCTCGTCCCAGGCGACCTGCTCGCGCGTGCCGTCGTCGGCCATGCACTCGCGGTGCGGGCGGACGTAGAGGACCAGGCTCTCGCGCACGCGCGCGAAGTAGCGCTGCGCGGCCGCGTCGAGGAGCTGCGGGATCACGAGCGTGTGGCGGGCCGCGTAGGCCAGGTTGTCGAACGTCCGGTCCGAGACGAACCCGTCGGGGTAGCGCTCCTCGACCTCCATCTGGCGCTTGAAGACCTCGCGCTGGTACTCGCCCGCGCGCTCGAGGTCGACGCGGAGCATCTCGAAGGAGAGCTCCATCTCCGCGATCACCTGCCGGGCGACCTCGTTGATCAGCGGCAGCCGGAGCTCGCGGGCCAGATGCCTGGCGAGCGTCGTCTTGCCCGTGCTGTGCGCCCCGCACACGTAGATCCTGAGCGGCTGCATGAGAGGGCTCCCCCCGACGGGCTGGCGTCGTTCCGGGGGAGCCTACCCGGGACCACCGACAGGCCCGGGCGCGCCCTCTGGCCGGGCGTCCGAGCCCGCCGCCGGTCCGGCCTCCGGGCCGGCCGCCGGCCCCCCCGGGTCGCCCCCCTCGAGCATCCCGCGCACCAGGTCGGCGTAGCGCCCGCCCCGGCCGAGGAGGTCGGCGTGGGCCCCGCGCTCGACGACCCGCCCCCCCTCGAGGACGAGGATCTGGTCGGCGTGCCGGACGGTCGAGAGCCGGTGCGCGATCACGAAGGTCGTCCGCCCGCGCTCGAGGTCGGCGAGCGCGGCCTGGACCTGCCGCTCGGTCGCCGCGTCGAGCGCGCTCGTCGCCTCGTCGAGGAGGAGCACGTCCGGGTCGCGGAGGATCGCGCGGGCGATCGTGAGCCGCTGGACCTGCCCGCCCGAGAGCCGGCTGCCTCGCTCGCCCACCACGTAGTCGTAGCCGCCCGGGAGCGCCAGGACCTCCTCGTGGACCCGCGCCTTGCGGGCGGCCTCCTCGACCTCGGCGTCCGTCGCGTCGAGCCGCCCGTAGCGGATGTTCTCGCGGACCGTGTCGTGGAAGAGGAACGGCTGCTGGCTGACGAGCGCGAGCCGCGCGCGCCAGTCCACGAGCCGCAGCGCGTCGAGCGGCGCCCCGTCGACCGTGACCCGACCCGCCGTCGGGTCGAGGAAGCGCGCCAGCAGGTCCATGAGCGTCGACTTGCCGGCGCCCGTCCGCCCGACGATCGCCGTCGTCGTGCCGACGCGCGCCTCGAGGTCGATCCCGTCGAGGACGCGGGCCTCGCCGTCGTAGCTGAAGCCGACCCCCTCGAGGCGGAGCGCGTCGGCCGGGCGCCCGACCGGGCGGGCGCCCGGGGCGTCGGTGATCGCGGGCGCGGTGTCGAGGACCTCGAACGCGCGCCGCATGGACGGGAGCGAGTCCTGGAGCGTGTTGTAGGCCGTGACCATGGACTTGGCCGGGCGGTACATGAGGACGATCAGGCCCGCGAAGGTCGCGAACCGCCCGGCGTCGAGCCCCCACACGTGGCTCACGACGAGGTAGCCCCCGCCCAGGAACACGAGCGGGAACGTCACGTCGTTGACGAGGTGGATCCAGGTGCGCGAGGCCGTGCGCGCGCGCACGACCGCGACCTCGGCCGCGAGCGCGCGGGCCGTCGTCTCGCGGAAGCGCACCCGCTCGTGGTCCTCGCGCCGGAACGCCTTGACCAGGCGGATCCCGGCCAGGAGCTGGTGGATCGCCTCGAGCACGTCGCCGAGCGCCGACTGGCGCTCGCGCGCGCTCCGGCGGATGAACTTGCCCCACCAGCGGATCGGCCAGAGCGTGACCGCGGCGAGCGCGAGCAGGCAGAGCGCGAGCCGCCACGAGACGAACACGGCCACGGCGTAGAGGAGCGCGATCCGGATCGGCTGGAGCAGGAGCACCGAGCAGAGCGGGAGCAGGACCCCGTTGACGAGGCGCGACAGGTCCGTCGTGACGCGCGAGAGCACGTCGCCCCGGCGGGCCTGCGCGACCTGCCCCGGGGAGAGCCGGAGCAGGTGCTCGGCCGTCGCGACCTGCAGGTCCTGGTAGACGCGCGCGACGACCTCGCGCGACCACACGCTCGTCAGGTAGCGCGTGAGCCCGAGCGCGACCGCGAGCCCGAGCGCGGCGGCGAGGATCCGGCCGAGGAGCGTGAAGGTCCCCGCGAAGTGGGCGTCGCGCGCGAGCCCGCGCGCCTCGAGCGAGCGGGCGGCGGCGGCGGCCCGGGCGGCCGGGGCCGCCGCGGGCGGGTCCGGGAGGAGCAGCGCCCCCGCCTCGCGCTGC
>JANJTH010000093.1 GCA_024711205.1 Planctomycetota bacterium
CGGGCACGCGGAGGACCGCGCGCACGCCGCCGCCCGGCGCCGGGCCCAGCGTGAGCGCGCCGCCGAGCGCCTCGAGCGCGCCGCGGGCCGTGATGAGCCCGAGCCCGAACCCGCCCGGGCGCCCGCTCGCGAACGGGCGGAACAGGTCCTCGGGGTCGAGGCCTGGCGGCAGCCCGGGCCCCGTGTCCTCGACGACGACGGACCAGGCCGCCCCGGCGGCGCCGGGACCCGCGCCGGGGTCGGGGGCGACGCGCAGCGTGACCCGACCGCCGCCCGGACAGGCGCCGAGCGCGTTCTGGACGACGTTCGTGAGCGCGCTCCGCACGAGCAGGCGGTCGGTGACGGCCGGCGCCGGGCCCGCGGGCGGCGTCCAGGCGAGCGTCACGCCGGGCGGCAGGTCGCCGCGCACGAGCGCGACGACGTCGTCGGTCAGCGCGACCACGTCGTGCTCGCCCAGCGTCGGCCGCGGCGGGCGCGCCAGGTCGAGGAGCGCGCGCGCGCGGGCGTCGATCGCGGCGACCTCCTCCTTGATCACGGCGACCCCGCGCGCGACGACGGGCGTGAGCGCGCCCTGCCGCTCCGCCTCGCGCTCGAGGATCCGCGCGTAGCCGGCGATCGGACCGAGCGGGTTCTTGATCTCGTGCGCGACCTGCGCCGCGAGCCGCCCGACCAGGCTCGCGCGCTCCGTCTCGCGCAGGCGCGCCCGCGCGACGGCGAGCTCACCCTGGAGCGCCTCGAGCCGCGCGGCCGCGCGCGCGGCCTCGGGGTCGAGCGCGCCGCGGAGCCACGGGTCGACGCGCGGGCGGAGCTCCCCCCAGGCCACGGCGAGCCCGAGCGCGAGCAGGCCGCAGGCGAGCGCGGGGCCGGGCGCCCACGCGAGCAGGCCGAGGCGGACCGCGACGACGACGCCGAGCGCGGCCGCGGTCCCGAGCAGGAGCGCGTGCACGAGCCGGAGCGTGAGCGCGGTCGAGCGCGCGAGCGAGAGCCCGAGCCCGTCGGAGGCGAGCGCGAGGAGCGCGAGCTCGCCGCCCACGAGCGCCGCCGAGGAGAAGCCCGAGGCGCGGACGGTCGGCGGCTTGAGCAGGAGCCAGAGCGCCCCGCCGAGCACGAGCGGGGCCCCGAGCAGGAACGCGCGCCGCCCGAGCCCCGTCGCGCCGCGCAGGACGTACGCGCCCGTCCCGAGCGCGACGGCCGCGTGCGCGGCGACCGCGAGCTCGCCGAGGCGCGGCACGCGCGCGGCCGTAAGCTCCGGCAGGTCCGACCACAGCACCCCCCACGCGACCGCGCCGAGGAGGGCCAGCGCCGCCACGAGCGCCCGCCGGCCCCGCGAGGCCGCGGTCGCCGGGGGCTCCGTCGGGCGGGCGTCCTCGTGGGCGGCGCTGCCGGCCGGGCCCGACGTGTCCGGTGGCGGCGGCGCCGCCGGGCGCGCGCCGAGCGGGTCGTTCGGACGCGCGGGCTCGTTTCCCGGCGGGCCCGCGGCGGCGGGCGAGGCCGTGGTCCCGGGCGCGCGGTCGGCGCCTGCCGCGGCCCAGACCAGGAGCACGGGCACGGCGATCGGGCCCAGGGACGCGAGGAGCAGCCCGGCGCGCCGCGCGGGCCCGTCGTCCGCGACGACCGCGACGAGCAGGCCGAGGCCGTAGACCGCCGGGGCGAGCGCGAGCCCGATCACGAGCCCGGGCCGCCGCATGCGTCCGCGCCGCTCGAGCGCCACGACGACGACCGCGGCGTGGAGCGCGAGCAGCACCCCGGGCGCGATCGCGTCGAGCAGCTTCGAGCCCACCGGCGCCCTCCGCCCGGACTGTAGCCGCACCCCCTCCACGCGTCGTCCTCGAGCCGTCCCTCGATCGTCCGCCTACGCTCCGGCCGCCCGGTCGGCCCGTTCCGCGGCGCCGTGCCCGACCTCGCAGGGCGCCTGGGCCTCCGCGGTGGGTAGCGCGTTACCCACCGGGGTCGCCGGCGCCTCGACCGGGTCGCGCGAGGTCGGGCCTTCGGGCCCGTCGGCGCCGTCGTCGCACGTCGCGGTCGGGGAGCCCTCGGCCGGGCCGACGCCGGGCGCCCGGACCCCGGCCGAGCCAGGGCGGGCGCGCCGGCCCCCCGCCCCCCGGGCGAGCCGGTAGGCGGTCTCTCCGCAGCCGTGGACGCTGCAGCCCCCGTGCTCCGTCCAGCACCCGAGGTGGTGCCGCGTCGCGCAGCGCGCACAGCCCGCCACGAGGGCCTCCTCGCGGACCGCGCGCGCGCCGGCTGACGGCTCGAGCGCGTCGTGGCAGTAGGGGCAGCGCCCCTCCCCGCGGGCCTGCGGCGGCGGCGACGCGGGCGGCGTCGCGGTCGCCGCCGCCTCGAGGACCCCCGCGAGGACCGCCCCGCCCACGAACAACCCGCTCACCCAGTCGATCACGCGCCACCTCCTGCGTCGCCGCGCGCACCCACGCGCCGGCCGACGGACGGAGGTCCGAGATCGCACCGGGCGTGCCGCCTGGATCGGCCGCGGAGCGAGCGCGGCGCGGACGCGAGGCCCGCGGCGCCAGCCCCGCGGAGGCGGCCCCCGAGGATTGGCCCGCGCCTTGCCTTCGTCCCCCTCGCCCGCGCGCCCGCCGCGCGGACCGCCCCGACGCGCCCCGCGCGCGGCGACAGAGACGGCAGCAGAGGAGGACCCGTGGACCGCGACTCGGCGCTCGGCCGGACGCTCGTGCGCAATTTCATCACGTTCAACCCCATGTTCCTGATCAGCGCCTGTCTGGCCCTCGTGGGCGCCTGGCTCGCGAACCCGCCCACGACCGAGCCCGACGTCCCCCTGACGATCCGCCTGCTCGTGGGCCTCCACGGCTACCAGCTCGCGCTCCTCGGCGCGGCCGCCGTGCTCGCCCGCACGGGCAAGAACGTGCGCGACGTGCGGAACCTCACCGCGGTCCTCGTGCCGTTCCTCCTCGACGTGACCTGCACGGGGGCCCTGCTCAGCGACCACGCGGGCGGCCTCGCCGCGCGCGCGGGCCTCGCGGTCCTGCTCCTCGGCCTCGCGGCCGGGCAGGGGGCCGTGGCAGCGCGCCTCGCGGGGCGCGCGTTCGGCGCCGCCGGCTGGACGGCCCTGGGCGCCTGCGGCGCCGTCGTCGCGCTCGCGCCCGTCGCGACCTCCGCGCTGGCCGCCTGGGGCCTCGCGTCGCCTGGCCGCGGGCTCGCGCTCGCGCTCGCCTTCGCCGGGGCGACGACGCTCCTCGCCTACGCCTCGCGTGACGGCGCGCGCCGCGGCGCCGACGCCGTGCGCGCGCTCGCCCCGCTCGCGCTCGCCCTCGTCGCCTGGCGCTGCGTCTCCGTCGCCTGGGCCCACGACGCGGTCAGCCTCGTCCCCGCCGCGGTCGCGTTCTCGTCCGTGGCCCATGCAGTCCCCCTGTTCGCCCGCGACCCCTCGCTCCGCCCCTGGAACACGACGCTCGGGCTCGTCACCCCGATCGCGGCCTTCGCGATCCTCGACCCGAGCTCCGTCCCGTTCGACCAGACCCTCCTCGCGCTCGCCCTCGTGCGCGCCATGGGCTACGCCGCGGCGCCGTGGGCCCCCGACGCGCTGCTCGCGCTCGGGCTCGTGCGCCTGTCGTTCGGCCTCGGCGCGAACCCCGGCCTCGTCGGCCCCGACCTCGTCGTGACCGGCGGGCTGTGCGCGCTCGCCGTCCTGCGCCGCTGGTCCGCGCCCGTGACCGCCGGGCTCGCGCTCGCGCTCGCCTGGGCGCTGCTCGCTGCGGGTCCGGCCCAGCTCCTGCACCCGATGCGCTGGGCCGCGGCGGCGTTCGACCGCGCGCTCGCCCTCCAGGTCGTGGGCGGCGTCGTGCTGGCCTGGACGCTCCGCGTCCACGGCCTCGACCGCGCCGGCCTGTGGCCGCGCGCCGTCGGCGCCGCGCTGCTGTGGGCCCCGGTCGCCCTGCTCGGGGCGAACCGTGGGCACCCGCTCGCGCCGGCGTCGCTCGCGCTGGCGCACGCCGGCGGCCTCGCCGTGGTCGCGCTCGCCTGGCCCGCGCGCACGTGGTCGTTCGCGCTGCCCGCGCTCGCGCTCGCCGCCGTCGACCTCCGGCGCCTCGGCGGCCCGAGCCCGGCCGTCCTCGGCGCGCTCGTGCTCGGCCTCGCCTTCGCCGCGGTCGGCGTCGGGCTCGCGATCTCGCTCCGACGCGACGCGCTGCTCGCCTGGCTCGACCGCGACACCCCGCCGAGCGCCGACGGTCCCGCCCGCCCCTGGCGCCTCGTCGAGGCCCAGGCCGCCCCGAGCGCCTGGACCGCGGTCGCGTTCGGCGGCGCCCTGGCCGGCCTGCTCGCCGGTCACGGCGCCGGCTGACCTGCCGGCCGAGCGTGGGCCTTAGACTCCCGGCCGCCGCGCCCGCGGCCCGAGCCCGGCTCGGGCGCGGCGCACCCCGGAGGTCCCATGCCCGTCGTCCGGATCGAGGCCCTCGTCCGCACCCCGCCCGACCTGGGCGCGCTCCTCCCCGCCGTGGCCGAGGTCACGGGGCGCGCGCTCGGCGTCGACCCCGCCCGCTGCTGGGCCTCGTTCCACGCGGTCCCGTCGGGCGCCTGGTACGAGGGCGGGCGCGTACGGACCGTCGACGACGGCGCCCCCGTCTCGCCGGTCGTGACGATCGCCGCCTACACGGGCCGCTCGCTCGAGCAGAAGGCGCAGGCCCTCCGCGGCGTGGCCGCCGCCGTCGGCGAGGCGCTCGGTTGCGAGCCGGGGGCCGTGTTCGTGGAGTACCGCGAGATCCCCCAGGGGCACGTGCACACCGCCGGCACTGTGCGCTGACCTCACCTCCAACCTTGCCCTTGCCCTTGCCCTTGCCCTTGCCCTCCCTCTTCTCTTCCCTTCTTCCTCCTCTTCCTCCTCTTCCTCCTCTCCTCAGGCCCCCGCCCCGTCCAGCAGCCTCGCCGCCCCCCTCGCGCGCGGCTCGCCCTCGGCATGGTAAGCACGGCGCCCATGTCGACGCCCGAGGCCCCGGATCACCCCGCGACCCCGCCCGAGCCCGCCCCGGCGCCCCCTGGCGACGAGGCGCGCGGGCCCACGTTCCGGGCGGGCGACCCCTGCGCGTTCCTCCAGCCCGGCCAGCCCGCGGGCCACATGACCGTGCTCCGCCCGGGCCGCACCGCGAACGTGCGCGGGCACCTGCTCCGCCACGACGACCTGATCGGCCGCGCGGTCGGCGACGTCGTGACGTCGCCGCAGGGCGGGGTCTACGCGCTCGTGCGGCCCACGCTGGCCGCCTGGACGGCGTTCATGCCCCGCTTCGCGCGCGCGCTCGACCCGCGCGAGGTCGCGGTCGTGCTCGCGCACGGCGACGTCTTCGCGGGGGCCCGCGTGCTCGAGGCCGGCGTCGGCTCGGGCGGGCTCACGCTCGCCCTCCTGCGCGCGGTCGGGGTGGGCGGCCGGCTCGTCTCCTACGACGTGCGCGCGACCTCGCTCGAGACCGCCGCGGGCAACGTGGCCGCGTGGTTCGGCGGGCCGCACCCGGCGCACGTGCTCCGCGAGCAGGACGTCTACGCGGCGATCGACCCGCGCGACCACGACCTCGACCGCGTCGTGCTCGACGTGCCCGAGCCCTGGCGCGTGCTCCCGCACGCGCGCGCGGCGCTCCGCCCGGGCGGCCTGTTCGTCGCCTTCCTGCCCACGATCCTCCAGGTCCACGGCCTGTGCGAGGCGCTCCGCGACACGGGGGTGTTCCCGGAGATCGCGACCTGGGAGACGCTCCAGCGGCGCTGGCACGTGGGCCGGCGCAGCGTGCGCCCGGAGGGCGACATGTCGGGGCACACCGGCTTCGTGACCGTGGCCCGCCTCGTGGCCGCGCCCATGGGCGCGCGCGCGGCCGAGCGGGTATCCGACGCGGACCAGCCCGAGGGCGCGGCGGACGACGAGGCGGGCCATGGGGCCGGCGGCGGCGCCGAGTGACCCCGCGCCGACGGGGCCTCGCGGGGCGCCCCGTTGCCCTGGCCCCCCGCGGCCACTACCCTCGGGGCGCGCAGACCGGCCGGGCGGCCGCGCAGCGGGGGCGGCGACGTGGCTGATCGCGGCGGTGGCGCGCGCGCCGTGACGCGCGGTGCGGTGTGACGCTCGCGCCGGGGACCGTCGTCGCCGAGCGCTACCGGGTCGAGCGCCCGCTCGGGCGCGGCGGCATGGGCGAGGTCGTCGTCGCCTGGGACACGCGGCTCGACGAGCGCGTCGCGCTCAAGGTCATGGCGGCCACGGGCGGCGACGCCGACGGGCTCCGCGCGCGGTTCAAGCGCGAGGCCGTGCTCGCGAACCGGCTCGGGCGCGTCCCGGGGATCGTGCGCGCCCGCGACTGGGGCGAGCTCGGCGACGGCGTGCGGGTCTTCCTCGTCCTCGACCTCGTCCCCGACGCCGCGACGCTCGACGCGACGGGCGGCGCGCTCCCGGCGCGCCTCGCCCGGCTCGAGCGCCTGGCCGAGCTCCTCGCGCAGGTCCACGCGCAGGGCGTCGTGCATCGCGACGTGAAGCCCCAGAACGTCCTCGTCGACGGCGCGGGCGGGCTCCACCTGACGGACTTCGGGCTCGGCAAGGACCTGCGCCGCGACGCGGCCCCCGGCGCCGACGAGGACGCGGAGCGCGGCGCCCTCACGCAGACCGGCGCGGCGCTCGGCACGCCCGCCTACATGCCCCCCGAGCAGTTCCTCGACGCCTCGCGCGCCGACGCGCGGTCCGACGTCTACGCGCTCGGCGTGCTCCTGTTCCTCGCGCTGACCGGCCGGCCCCCCTACGGCGGCGGGCTCCACCAGATCGCGGCCGCGCAGGAGCGCGTGCGGCGCGGGCAGGACCCGGCCCCGCGGCCCTCGGCGCTCGACCCGGGCGTCCCGGCGCCGCTCGACGACCTGGCCGCCCGCGCGACGAGCGTCGAGCCCGAGGGGCGCCCCGCCGACGCGGGCCAGTTCGCCGCGGCGCTCCGCGCCGCGCTCGCGGACGTCGCGTCGTCGCTGACGGGCGTGGTCGAGGCGCCGGCCCCCGCGGCGTCCGGCGGGGCCACGCGGGTCTCGGACCCGGCCCCCGAGGCGCGCGCGCCGGCGCCGGAGCCAGCCGCGGAGCTCACGGCCCTCAGCGCGCTCGCGACGCACGCCGAGTCGGGGGCGCCGACCGGGCGCGTGCGCGCGCGGGAGGGCCAGGCGCCGGACGCGCCCGGCGACGACGCGCCGGACCGCGCTGGCGCGTCCGCGACGAGCGCGCGCGAGGGGCCCCTCCCGGCCGGCGCGCCGCCGGCGCGCGGCGCGCCCGGGACGCAAGGCGCGCCGTCGGCGGGCGGCGAGCCCGCGGCGCGCGGCG
>JANJTH010000182.1 GCA_024711205.1 Planctomycetota bacterium
GCGCGCGGCCGCTTCGAGCGCGCCCACGCGATCGACCGCCTCCGCGCCGACGTCCGCCCCGGCCGCGAGCAGGCGCTCGACGCAGGCCGGCGCGTCGCCCCCGGGGGCCGCGCCCGCGCAGGCGTGGAGGAGCGCGGTCCAGCCGAGCGCGTCGACGGCGTCGGGGGACGCGCCGGCCGCGAGCAGCCGGTCGACGGCCTCGGCGTCGCCGGCGCGGGCCGCGCGGTGCAGCGGCGTGACCGCGAGCACGGCGAGGTCGACCTCGCGGCCCGCGACCTCGAGCGCCGCCCGATCCACGCCCGCGCGCGCGAGCGCCGCGACCCACGCGCGACCGTCGGTCGGGTCGCCCGTGGCGCGCCAGCGCCGCTCGCGCGCGCGGAGGCCGTCGTCGGTCATGCCCCGACGATGCCCGCGCCGTCGGCGCCGGGCCAGCGGCCTCCGCGCGCCCGCGGGCGTCGCGCCGGCCGTCCGCGGCCGGGTCCGTCCGCGCGCGTCCGCCCGGGGCGCAGTGGTGCAACGCGCTGCGGGCAAGGCGGTTGTGCGCGTGCGCGCCACCCTGTACGATTCGCGCACGCCCACTCCCTCGAGGACTCCATGCCCGAGCTCCACCGTCAGGCGTCCGACGCGGACCTTCGCTTCGCCCGGAGGCCCCTCGAGCAGATCGACCGCAAGCGGGTCGAGGCCTACCGGCTGCGTTACCGGGCGATCGAGCGGGTGTTCGATCAGCAGATCAAGGAGACCTTCGCCCGGACGAAGACGGGCCGGGACCGGCACAGCTCGGAGGCGAGCCGGGGGCTCGAGGCGGAGCGCGACCGCAAGCTCGAGCAGCTCAAGGAAGAGTTCCTGCTCATGGTCGACCCGACCCTGTTCGAGGCGGCCAAGAAGGCGTGGACCGACTTCAGCAACACGAGCCCCTACAATGGCCTCAAGTACGCCAACGAGGCGCGGGGCTACGCGGAGACGGCGCTGTCGCTCGCGGCGCTCTCGAACCCGATCACGGCGAGCCTGGTGGCCCTGAACGAGCTCGACAAGTGGATCGGCCGCGCGATCGGCTGGGTCCAGATGGCCAGGAAGCAGTGGGACGCCGACTGCAGCCGGATCTCGTCGCGGATCGCGGGGGTGATCAAGTCGTACCACGGCGACTCGAAGCTCGCGGGGGCCCGCGCCGGCGCGCTCCAGAGCACGCTGACCCGCCAGCGGCTCGAGCGACTCCTCTACAAGAAGGTGATCGAGGTCCGCGAGGAGACGGTCAAGTACAAGATCCGCGAGTGCGAGGTGACGGCCGAGGCGCAGCGGCTCCTCGCGGAGAAGCGGCAGATCGAGCTGCAGGTGGCGGCGATCGACAAGCAGCTCAAGGCGGCGGAGAAGCTGCCGGCCGCGCTCCACGACAAGAAGGGCCTCGCCGACGCGAAGGCGAAGAACGCCAAGCTCGCGCAGGACTGCATGAACCTGTCGCAGAAGATCGCCGACCTCCTCAACGAGGTCGTCGAGAACTGCAGCCGGCTCGTCAACCGGGCCCAGCTCGACGTCGACAAGATGGTCGCCGAGTGCGTCGCCTCGTTCGCCCGCACCGAGGCGCTCGGGAAGTTCGCCGGCACCCACACGAACGGCGCCTGGCGGGCCGCCTTCCGCTGAAGGGCGGCGCTGGCGCGGCCGCCTTCCGCTGAAGGGCGGCGCTGGCGCGGCCGCCTTCCGCTGAAGGGCGGCGCTGGCGCGGCCGCCTTCCGCTGAAGGGCGGCGCTGGCGCGGCCGCGCGCACGCGCGCGCGGTGGCCACGGCGGCCGCGGCCGCGCCCGGCCGGCGCGCGCCGATCGCGCGCCTGCGCCTACCGGACGGCGCGCCGGTGCGTCGCGTCGGCGTCCTCGCCCGCGCCGCCCGGGCGGCCGTCGCGGCCGAGGCTCCGCACGACGAAGCTGCCCTCGTCGGGCGCGTACGCGAAGGGGTGGCCCCAGGGGTCGGTGAGCTCGGCCGGCTCGGCGCCGAGGTCCGCGAGCGCGGCGGGGAGCGCGCCGTGGGCGGCCCGGTGCGCGAGCACACGCGCGGCGAGCGCGTCGAGCCCGGCGTGCGCGCGGCGCAGGCGCGCGGCGGCCTCGTCGTCGCCGTCGAGGACGAACGCGAGCAGATATTGCCGGGGCAGGTCCTCGCGGCGCTCGAGGCGCCAGCCGGCGCGGGCGAGCTCGGCCACGACCTTCGCGGCGGGCAGCTTGTGCGGGGGGCCTGCGTCGACGCCCTCGTCGTAGTCGACGATCACGAGCCGTCCGCCGGGGCGGACGCGCTCGCGCAGCGCGCGCGCGTAGTCGACGCGGCGCCCGAGGTGGTGGTAGGTGTCGCAGACGAACACGAGGTCGACGGGCTCGGGGAGCCCGGGGTCGTCGGGCGCGCACACGAGCGCGACGAGGTTTCCGAGCCGCTCGCGCCGCGCGCGCAGGTTCAGGTAGTTGACGAGCGGCCACTCGACGTCGACCGCGTAGACGACGCCCTCGGGGCAGGCCCGCGCGAGCCGCACGGCGAAGTAGCCCGTGGCGGCGCCGACGTCGGCCACGCGCGCGTCGCGCGGGAGCGCCAGGACCTCGAGCACGCGCTCCGGCCGCTGCCACGCGTCGCGGCCCGGGTCCTCGAACATGCGCTCGGCGCGCCGCGGGTCGTCGAACCGCCGGTGCACGGTCGGCCCGTCGTCGTGCTCGCCGCCGTGGTCGCCGTGCCCGTGCGGGCGCTCGGGCGGGCGGGGCGGGGCCCCGTCCTGGCCACGGGCGGTCGGGGCGACGGCCGCGAGCGCGAGGGCGAGCGCGGCGAGCGGGGACGGGAGGCGGCGGGGGATCGACATGGCGGGCGCTCCTCGGCGCGCGCGAGCCTACCCGCGGCGGGGGGCGCGGGCGCGCCGGGGGGGCTCCTCGGGGCGCTCCCCCTCGGCGAGGACGGGACCGCTCACGCGCCGCGCGCTGCGGACGCGGGCGGTCATGCGCCGGGGGCCGGCCCGGTTCGATCGCGCGACGCTTCCGCGGTCCTCCCGAAGGTCGCGAACAGGCGCTCCAAGGCCGACCTGTCGAGGATCCGACCGGCGCTCTCGAACACCTCGACCTGAATCGAGCCGTCGTCCATGAATTCGACCTCCCACCGCTGGCCCGGGACGACGACGAACACGAGCACCGACTCGCAGCGGATGTGCTCGAGCGTGAAGTGGATCCCCTCCGTGCGCAGTCGGGCCAGGAAGTCCAGCAACTCCTCCATGCCATCACCTCCGCCAACCGGCCCCGAGTTCGCGCCATAGGAGAGGCCTGGGGACGCTCGCAACCGCTGGGCAGGCAGCCCCAGGGAGTCGCGCCGACCCGGCGGGTTCTCTGCGGGGGAGCTGTCGGCCAGGCTGCTACGAGCGGGCGCCCACGAGGCAGGCGTGCACGGCGGCCTCGAGCGCGGCCGGCTCCTGGGGCCGGAGCAGGAGCAAGGACGCGGCCTCGATCCGGGCGGGGTCGTCGCACGCGGCGAGCGCGGCCTCGACGCGGGGCGTGAGGAGGCCCTCCTGCGCGGCGAGGAGGCGCCGGAGGAGCGCGGCGCGGCCGCGGGTCAGGAGTTCCTGGGCGGTGAGTCGTTGCTCCACGGGGTCCCACACCGCCGGCTCTGCCATGATCGCCTCTCCCAGCGCGAGCTTCGTCTTCGAGTCTACATCCGGGTCACGGTACAGCCGCGCGAGGTTCTGCTCGACGACGCTCCGCCGGTGATCGAACAGGCGCAGGTACGTCGTCCCTGGGCCGGGCGCGAGGCCCCGCACGTCCACGAGCAGGACGGCGCCGGGCCCGACGCTCCCGGTCCAGCACCCCGCGGGCGGGCGCGCCTGCAGACCGAACGTGGCGAGCGCGCGCTCGGGTCGCCCGACCGAGAGGACGAGGGCCAGCGGCGGGCGGGGCGGGCGCGGGTGCGCGCGGACCCAGCGCTCGACGAGCGCCGCGAGCTTCAGGTAGACCGACGCGAGCGCCGCCTCCGAGGGCGGCGCGCCGAAGTGCTCGACGAGGACGAGGCGCCCGTCGAGGTCGCCGCGGATCGGCCCCCAGGCCGGGTGCGCCCGGCCGACGTCGATCACGCCGTCGATTCGACGTGAGCCCTCGGGCACGGACACCTCGAGCCGAACCGGCTCTGGTTGAAGGATCCGCACGAGCGCGAGCGCCCGCCGCTGACGGTGGTGCGGCTCGGGCGGAGGGCCGCGGCCGGCGCTCGCGGGCGCGGGCGGCGGCTCGCGCGGGGGATCGGGCTCCACGGCGCACCTCGGGGGGACGAGGGCGCGAGGCTACCCACGGGGACCGACAGGTAGGTTCTTGAAACGTTCGCTTCGTGGTGCGGCGCCCGAGCGCTGGCCGTGGACGCGCGAGGCCCATGCCGTGGAGCGGCGTGGTTCCCGGCCGCCGAGGCCCGCGTGCCGGTCCTGCGCGGCTGGTCGTCGAAGCGCAGGCGCAGGGCGCCGACGGATCGCGCGGCTCGCGTCGGGGTGCCGGCCGGGACGCGGCGCGGCGGGCGGGGGACGCGCGCGGTGCGCGGGCGCCGCAATCGGCAGGCCGAAGCGGCTGGGCGCCGGAAGTCCAGTCGCGTGAACGAACGGAAGGCCGCCTGGATGGCCGGGCCTGGCGCGGCTAGGATCTTGTTCGCTCTTCGTTCGTTCGGAGTTAGTTCATGCCCGTCGCCCGTCGCGCGCTCGTCGACCTGCCCCCCTGGCTCCGGCGCGCGAGCGCGCTCGCGCGCCCGCGCGCCGGAGGGCTGGCGCTGCCCGGGCTCGAGGCGGCCCTGCCGGGCGGCGTCGAGCCGGGGACGCTCGTGGACCTGCACGCCGACCCCGGCGCGGGCGCGCTGGCGCTGGCCCTGCGGGCGGCCGCTCGCTGCCAGGCGCCGGGGCGCGCCGTCGTCGTGCTCGACCCCGCGGCCGACGTCTACGCGCCCGCGCTCGCGCAGGTGGGGCTCGCGCCGGCGCGGACCCTCGTGCTCCGGCCCGACGCGCGCGACGCGCTCGACGCGCTCGACGAAGCGCTCCGCGCGCCGGTCGTCGCCGCCACGGTCGCCCGCGTGGCCGGGCTCTCGACGGCCGCGAGCCACCGCCTGCGCCTCGCCGCCCGCCTCGGCGGCGGGCTGGGGCTCCTCGTCCGGCCGCGGAGCGAGGTGGGCGCGATCTCCGGGGCGCCCGTGCGCGTGCTCGTGCTCGGCGGCGGGCGGGAGGGCGGCGGGCCCCGCGTCGTCGCGCTGCGCGTGCGTGGCGGCGCGAGCGGGGCAGTCGCGTCGTGAGCCGGGGACGTGCGGCGGACGGGGCGCGGGCGGCGTGGAGGGCGCGAGGGGGCGTTGGCGACGGCGGCGGGGAGGCGACGCGCGCGGGTCGCGAGGACGCCGGGGCGGGAGGCGGAAGAAGAGAAGAGGGGGAAGAGGGAAGAGAAGAAGGAGGGCAAGGGCAAGGGCAAGGGAAGAAGGGGGAGGGGCCCTGCGCGACCGCGGGAGCGGGAGCGGGAAGAGCCGGCCGGGTGCTCGCGCTGCTCCTCCCCGCCCTCGCGATCGAGGTCGCGCGCCGGCGGGCGCCGACGCTCGTGAGCGCGCCGCTCGTGCTCCTCGCGAGCGGCGGGGGCGCCCTCGGGCCGGCGGGCGCTCGCGCCGGCGCTCGCTCGGCCGCGCCGCGCCCGCCGCCGCGGGGCGCCGCGGGGCGCGCGCCGGGCGGGGCCGGGGGGGCGTACACCGGAGCCGGCGC
>JANJTH010000243.1 GCA_024711205.1 Planctomycetota bacterium
TGTGCTCTTCCGATCTGCGCGCCGCGGGCCGCGAGCTCGCGGGCGAGGAGCGCCGCGAGCTCGTGCGGGAACAGGCCGACCTCCTCGGCCACGCTCTGGAGGCGCTCCTCCTCGGCGGCCGTGAGGAGCCCGTCCGAGAGCACGACGTCGAGGATCCGCGCGAGCTGCTCGTGGCGCTCGGCGAGCAGCTCCGCGTCGTACTCGCCGCGCCGGCGCGGGTCGCAGAGCACGGTGCGGGCCTGCCGCAGCTCGCCCTTGAGGAACTCGATGAACGACTTGTGCTTCGGGCTCTTGATCGCCTGGAGCGTCGCCATGCGCTCCTTGAAGCGCGCCTCGACGACGCCCGGGTCGAACGCGCCCCGGTCGAGCCCGAGGAGCTGGTAGTAGTCGGGGTCGCGGATCTGGTTCGGGACCCCGAGCAGCTCGTTGTAGCGGGTGCGCCGCTCGGCCTCAGCCACCGCGCCCGCCCAGCGGCCGCGCCGGGCCGGTCGCGCGCAGGAGCTCCGCCTGCGCGACCTGCCCCGAGCCGAGGTCGCGCGCCATGACCTGGATCCGCCCGTCCGCGTCGTAGGCGTACGAGATCTCGATCTCCTGGCCCTTGGGCCGCGAGGGCAGGCCCGTGATCACGAGCTCCCCCACGCGCGTGCACGCGTCGGGGTCGGGCGCGTCCCCCTCGAGCACGACGACCTTCACGGCGGTCTGCCCGTCCTTGATCGTGAAGAACCGGCTGCGCCGGACCGCCGGCAGCGCCGAGTTCGCGCGGATCATGACGCTCGTGCGCGGCAGGCCCTGCTTGTAGACGAGCACGCCGAGCGGGCGCGCGTTCACGTTCGTGACGGCCCGGCGCGGCGGCGGCGCCGGCGCGGCGGCGGCCCCGGGCCCCAGCCCGAACGGGTCCGCCGGCGAGGTCCCCGGGACGGGGGCCGCGCCGGGGACGAGGGACGACGTCGTGCTGCCGAGGTCGATCAGGTCGGCGAAGTCGTAGACGAGGGTCCGCGCGGGGTCCACCGGCCAGCCGAACGCGTCGAACTCGGACGACCCGGTGGGCGACAGCCGGGGCGGCGGCGACGGGCCGCCGGGGGCCACGGCGCGCGCGAGGGGCAGCGGCGGCGGCGGCGGCGGCGCCGGGCCCGCGCCGGGGCGCCCGGGGAGCGCCTCCGCCTGGGCCCGACCCGCGAGCGCGGGGAGCGCGGTGGGGGGCGGGGGCGGCCCCGGCGCCGACCCGACCTGGCCCGGGAGCGCGAGCAGCTCCGGGGCCTCCTCGAGCGACGCCGGCGGGAGCGCCGGCAGGTCCTCGTCCACGTCGCCCGCCGCGGGCGCGGGGCGCGGCCGCGTCCCACCCGGGGTGCCCCGCGGTCCGGCGGGGCGGGCCACGGACATGACCTTGACCGAGAAGCCCTGCTCCGCGCGCACGAGCGCCGCGTAGTAGGTGGCCCCCTGTACGACCGCCAGCTCCGGATCGAGGAGCGTCTCGGGCTGACGGCCCGAGGCCTCGGCCAGCATGGCGCGGACCTGCGGCATGTAGGAGCTGCCGCCGACCGGCAGGACGACGTCGATCCCGTCCCAGCCCGTGCCGGCCGCGGCGAGGACCTGGTCGACGTAGGTGCGCGTCTGGAGGAGCAGCGGCCGCGTGAGCTCCTCGAACACCTGCCGCGTGACCTCGACCGGCACCGAGCGGTCGTAGGCCCGGCAGAACACCTTCGCCCGCGTCTTCTCGGAGAGCGAGACCTTCGCCGCCTCGCAGCGGTTGCGGAGGTCCTGCTGCGCCGCGAGGTCCTCGCGCGGGTCGAGCCCGCCCGCCTGCGCGGCGAACTCCTCCGCGACGAAGTTGAGCAGCTCGTCGTCCCAGTCCTTGCCGCCCAGGCGGTGCTCGCCCGCGGTCGCGAGCACGCGCACGGCCCGGCCCTCGAGCTCGAGCACGGTCACGTCGAACGTCCCGCCGCCCAGGTCGTAGACGAGCGCGCGCACGCGGTCGGTCTTCGCGGCGTGGTGGAGCCCGTAGGCGAGCGCGGCCGCGGTCGGCTCGTTGAACGTCGAGAGCACCTCGAGCCCCGCGAGCGCGCCCGCGTCGGCCGTGGCCTGCCGCTCGAGGTCGCCGAAGTAGGCCGGCACCGTGATCACGGCCGAGCGCGGCCGCTCGCCGGTCCGGTCGTGCGTGAGCTGCGCGAGGGCGCGCAGGATGATCGCGGACACGTCGGGCGGCGTGAGCTCGATCCCGTCGACCTCGAACCGCCAGTCGGGGTCGCCCATCTCGCGCTTCACGAACTCGACGACGCGCGCGGGCGCCTCGGCCGAGCGCTCCTTCGCGTCGCGCCCGACGAGCGGGGGGCCGCCCTCCGGCGGGAACAGGACGACCGACGGGATGCTCCGCGACCCGTCGAGCGTGGGGATCACCTCGGCGCGGCCGAACGCGTTGAGCACGGCGAGCGACGAGAACGTCGTGCCCAGGTCGATCCCGGTGATCGGGCCGCCGCGGTCGCTCCGCGCTCCCATGCCGCCTCCGGGGCCCGAGCCTACCCCACGGGCCGCCTGACGGGCGCGCCGCGTGGACGCCGCCGCGGGCCGACGCGAAGGCCCGAGGTACACTCCAGGCATGAGCGAGCCCCGGGTCGCGATCTTCGTGATCGCCTACAACGCGGTGCGGCACCTGATCCGGACGATCGACCGGATCCCCCCCGAGGTCATGGCGCGGGTCGCCGAGATCTTCGTCGTCGACGACGCGAGCAAGGACAACACCTACTACGCGGCGCTCGGCTACAAGGCGGAGCGCGGGCTCGACAAGCTGAGCGTGTTCCGCAACGAGCGCAACCAGGGCTACGGCGGGAACCAGAAGGTCGGCTACCGCTACGCGATCGACCGCGGGCACGACGTGGTCGTCATGCTCCACGGCGACGGGCAGTACGCGCCCGAGGTCCTCCCCGACCTCCTCGCGGCCGTGGACGCGGGCGCCGACGTCGTGTTCGGCTCGCGCATGCAGCGCCCGGGGCGCGCGCTCGAGGGCGGCATGCCGCTCTACAAGTGGGTCGGCAACCAGGTCCTCACGACGGTCCAGAACGGGCTCACCGGGCTCGGGATCAGCGAGTTCCACTCGGGCTACCGGGTCTACCGGACCTCGACCCTGCGCGCGGTCCCCTTCGAGTCGTTCAGCGACGACTGGCACTTCGACACGGAGATCCTGCTCGCCGCGCACGAGCGCGGGCTGCGGATCGTCGAGCGGCCGATCCCGACCTACTACGGCGACGAGATCTGCCACGTCAACGGCCTGCCCTACGCGCTCAACTGCACGCTCGTGAGCGCGCGGTTCTGGTGGCTGCGCCGCCAGGGGCGGCTCGCCTACCCGGGGCCCCTCGACGTCCCGCGGCTCCCGGCCGAGCCCCGCGGGCCCGGCGCGGCGGCGGGCCCGCCGGGGGCGGCCCCGACCTCCTCGACGCCGGCCGGGGGGGGGGCGCCCCCGGGGGGCCACGCCCGGGGCGGGGGGCCGGCG
>JANJTH010000271.1 GCA_024711205.1 Planctomycetota bacterium
GCGCCGGCGTGGCCGCCCGCGGGGCCGACGCCGCGGCGCGCGCCAGGCCGGGCGCGAGGGCGACGAGGCCCCACAGGACGAGGCCGCGCCCGTCGTAGAGGTCCCCGCTGACCTGCGCGGACGCGAGCAGCACGACCCACACGCTGAAGGTCACCGGGTCGAGCGGCCGGAGCCGCCGGAGGGCGCGCCCCCAGGCGGCCGCGAGCGCGCCCACGAGCGCGAGCCCGACCAGGCCCGCCTCGCAGGCGACCTCGAGCGGGAGGTTGTGGGGGTAGACGAGCCCGGTCAGCGGCTGGAAGCCGGCCAGCCCGACCCCGGCGAGCGGGGCCGCGCGGACGAGCTCGACCGCCTCCGCGAAGAACGCCTCGCGGGCGCCGAGCGGGCCCTGCGCCTCCGTGGCGGCGACGCGGCGCAGGACGAGCTCGCGGGCCGACGTCGCGAGCTCGGGGTCGACCGCGAAGGCCACGCCCGCCGCCACCGGCGCGGCGAGCAGGATCGCCGCGCGCGCGCCGAGCCCTCGCCCGGCCAGGAGAGCGAGCGCCGCGACCCCGGCGAGGGTCGCCACGAGCGCGCCGCGCGAGCCGGAGAGCAGCACGAGCGCCGCGCCGACCCCGGCCACGGGCAGCCAGGCCGGGCCCAGCCCCCCCCGCCAGGCCGCGAGCCCGAGGACGGCGAGCACGCCCATGTTCCGGCCGAACACGTTCGGCCCGCCCCCGAGCGCGGCGCGCCGGCCGGTGTCCTCGGCCGCGAGGCTGAGGGACGCGAGCGCGAGCAGCCCGACCGCCGCGGCGCCGAGCAGGCCCGCCCGGCACGCCGCGGGGTCGCCGCGCCACAGGACCGCCGCGAGGCCCGCGGCGCCTGCGGCGAGGACCCCGAGCTCGAGCGCCTTGCGCCCCGCCAGCGCCGGGTCGGGCGCCCAGAGGGCCGCGGCGAGGAGCCAGGCCAGCGCCGCGGCCGCGGCGAGCACGAGCAACGCCCAGGCGTCCCGGACGGGCCGGCCGAAGGCCGGCGGCCCGCGCAGGAGCGCGAGGCCGAGCCCCAGCGCCGCGAGGAGCGCGGCCACCGCGGCGCGCGGCTGCTCGAGCGGCGAGGCGTCGAGGTCGCCGTCCACGAGCCGCGCCGGCGACCACCGCCCGACGAGCCACAGGAGCGCGGCGAGCGCGCCGCCCGCGGCGCTCAGGGGGGCCTCGACGGCGGCCGCGACCGCTCCCCGCTCGGAAGCGAGCGCCGAGCCGTCAGACGGGCTCCGTCCGACGCTCGTGGTATCAAGCGGCCCCATGTCGGGATCCTACCGCCGGGCCCACGGCCTCCTCCGCGTGGTCGGCCTCCTCCTCGTCGCGGCCGCGGGCGCGGCCGCGCAGGATCTCCGCCTCCCGCCGCTCCCGCTCGCGGACCGACGCGGCCACGAGGTGAACGACTGGCTCCAGCTCAAGCCCTACGTCCGGGTCGGCGCCCACTACACGGACAACCTGTTCCAGCAGCGGAGCGCCCGGCGCCGCGGCGACACGGTCTACGCGCTGACGCCGGGGCTCGACGTCCGGATGGGCGACGACGACGTGTGGGCCGAGGTCGGCTACGCGCCGACCGTGCTCGTGTTCCACCACGAGGGCGGGCTGAGCACGGTCGAGCAGCGCCTGCGCTACATCGGCCACGCGAAGGTCGGGGCGCTCGAGCTCGACTCGAGCGGCGCGGCGACCTGGGCCCTCTTCAACTCCGACCCGCAGTTCACCGGGCGCGTGCGCAACTTCCAGGGCAGCGTGAACCTCGACGCGGCCTACGGCTTCGACGAGGTGTGGGGCGCGCGGGCGAGCGCGTTCGCGGTCGAGGCGCGCAACTTCCCCGACGCGCTCGAGCCGACGAACACGCAGGAGTGGGGGACGAGCGCGCTGCTCACGGCCGCCCCGAACGTGGGGCCCGCCCTCTCGCTCCGCGCCGGGGCCACGTTCCGCGAGGTCCACTACCTGGACCACCGGGCGCGCCAGCCCGACCTGAGCCTGGCGGGCGCCGTCGCGGGCGCGAAGCTCGAGCTCGAGGAGCTCCTCCGGCTCGAGGCGCTCGGCGGCGTCGAGTTCCCCTGGGTCAAGAAGCGCAACGGCGTGGCGCGGGGCGTGAACCCGGACCCCGCCCCGATCCTCAACCTGACCGCGGCGCTCTTCCCCGTGCGCGGGGCCGAGCTCCTGCTCGCCGTGCGGCACCGGCTCGCGGCCGCGGCCGCGGCCGCGTGGCAGCGGAGCACGACGGCCAGCGCCGCGCTCGCGCTCGAGCTGCCGGCGGACCTGGGGCTGCGCCTCGTCGCGTCGGGCACGCTCCTCGCGCCGCGCCGCGCGGCCGAGATCCGCGTCCAGAGCTACCAGGCGATCCTGACCTGGGGCCCCTGGGAGCACCTCGAGCTCGGCGTCCAGGGCGGCTACACGCGCCAGAGCGCGCGGGGCGGCGGGTTCGAGGCGCTGTCGGTGGGCGCGGCGATCACGCTGTCGCTCTGAGGCCCGCGCGGCCGGGGGCCGGTCCGCGCCGCTATCGCGCCGTCGCCAGCTCGTCGAGGAGGGCCCGCGCGCCCGCGTGCCCGGGGTCGAGGCCGAGCGCGGCGCGCGCGGCCTCGCGCGCCGCCGTCCGGTCGCCCCGCGCCGCGAGCGCGC
>JANJTH010000280.1 GCA_024711205.1 Planctomycetota bacterium
GTCCGCGCGGTCGCGCTCGGCGACACGCGCGGCGTGGCGCCCGGCGACGCCGCGCGCGCGACGGGCGGGCCGCTCCCCATGCCCGTGGGCCCCGCCGTGCGCGGGCGGATCGTCGACCTCCTCGGGCGCCCGCTCGACGGCGGCCCGCCGCTGCCCGACGACGTGCCGCGCCGGCCGATCCTCCGCCCGCCGCCCCCGCTCGCCGAGCGCCTCCCGGCCCGGAGCGTGTTCGAGACAGGGCTCAAGGTCGTCGACCTGCTCGCCCCGCTCCCGCGCGGCGGGAGCGCCGGCCTGTTCGGCGGGGCCGGCGTCGGCAAGACCGTGCTCATGATGGAGCTCATGCAGAACACGCTGCGCCACCACCGCGGCGTGAGCGTGTTCGCGGGCGTCGGCGAGCGCTCGCGCGAGGCGCGCGAGCTGTGGGACGAGCTGGCCGAGGCCGGCGTGCTCGACGCGGTCGTGCTCGTGTTCGGGCAGATGGCCGAGGCCCCCGGCGTCCGCCACCGGACCGGGCTCGCCGCGCTGACCGTGGCCGAGCACTTCCGCGACGAGCTGGGCCAGGACGTGCTCCTGTTCGTCGACAACGTGTTCCGCTTCGTGCAGGCCGGCAACGAGGTGAGCGGGCTGCTCGGGCGCCCGCCCTCCCGCGTCGGCTACCAGCCGACGCTCGCGCAGGACGTGGCCGCGCTCCAGGAGCGGATCGCGTCGACCGCGCGGGCGGCGATCACCTGCGTCCAGGCGATCTACGTGCCGGCCGACGACACGACCGACCCGGCCGTGGCCGAGCTGTTCGGGCACCTCGACGCGTTCCTCGTGCTCTCGCGCGAGGCCGCGAGCGAGGGGCTCTACCCGGCCGTCGACCCGCTCCACAGCGCGTCGAACCTGCTCGTGCCCGAGGTCGTCGGCGCGCGCCACGCGCGGGTCGCGGCCGAGGCCCGGCGCGTGCTCGCCCGCTACGAGGCGCTCCGGGACATCATCGCCCTCATGGGCACCGACGAGCTCGCGCCCGACGACCAGCTCGCGGTCCACCGCGCGCGCCGGCTGCGCCGGTTCCTCACGCAGCCGTTCACGGTCACCGAGTCGTTCACGGGGCGCCCGGGCGCGCTCGTGCCGCTCGCGGCGACGCTCGACGGCGCCGAGGCGATCCTCGCGGGCGAGGCCGACGGCCTGCCCGAGGAGGCGCTCTACCTGGGGGGGACGCTCGACGACCTGCGGCGCCGCCACGCGAGGTCCGCGTGACGCGCGCGCTCCGGCTCGAGGTCGACGCGCCCGACGGGCTGCGCGCGCTCGAGCAGGTGATCGCGCTGCGGCTCGAGGCGCCCGACGGCGCGCGTCCGGCGAGGAGGTGTTCGTGGCGACGGAGGGCGGGCTCGCCTGGGTCGAGCCGGCGCTCGTGCGCGTCGTCACGAGCTGGGCCGCCCAGGCCTCGAGCCTGCCGCGCCTCCAGCGCCTGAGCGAGCGCCGCGCCCGCCTGCGACGGCTCACGGAGGACCGGCTGCGGACGCGGCTCGCGGCCCACGACGCGGCGCTGCGCCGCGTCCTCGCGGGGCTCGAGCGCGAGGTGGCCCGGTGACCGGCCCCCCGCCCGCCGGAGCGGGAGGCCCGGGCCCGGGCGACCGACCGGAGGGATCGCGCCCGGGCCCGGACCCCGCGCCCGCGGACGCCCCGGCCCCCGCGCCGGACGGCCTGGCCGAGCGCCTGCGGGTGGCCCACGACCGGCGCGAGCGGGCGCGGCGCGAGCCGCCGGGCCGGCTGTGGCGCACGGTCGCGCAGGTCGGCACGCTCGGCTGGCTCCTCGCGCTCCCGCCGGTGCTCGGGGCCGTCCTCGGGCGCGCGCTCGACCGGCGGCTCGGCACGGGGCTCCAGTGCACGCTCGGCCTCCTCGCGCTCGGGGTCGCGGGCGGCGGCTGGCTGGCCTGGCGCGCGGTCGAGCGGGAGCGCCTGCGATGACGGCCCTGCCCGCCCTGGCCGCCCTGCCCTCCATGACCGAGGTCGCCCCGCTCGCGCTCGCGGGCGCGCTCGCGGGCGCGCTCGCGGGCGCGCTCCACGCCGCGCTCCTGCGCCGGGCGGTCCGGCGGGCCGTCGCGGCCCGCGCGCTCGGGCCGCTCGCGCTCGGGGCGCCGCTGCGGCTCCTCCTCCCGGCCGCGCTCCTCGCGGCCACGGCCCGGGGCGGCCTGTGGGCGCTCGCTCCGGGCCTGATCGCGTTCTGGGCGGCCTCGCTCGCGATGCGCGCGCGCGCCGTCCGGGAGCCAGCCCCGCCCGCGGCGGGTGGGCCCACGGCCGGCGAGCCCGCCCCCGGCGCGCCCAGGGCCGACGTGCCGGCGGCCAGCGCGCCCGCCGGGGGCCCGGCGTGACGCCCCCCTGGACCGTCGAGGTGCTCGGGGTCGCCGTGCCCGACACCGTCGTGTGGAGCGTCGTCGTCACGGCCGGGCTCGGGCTGCTCGCGGCCCTCGTCGGGGCGCGCCTGCGCGTCGCGGGGGCGGGCGCGCTCCAGGTCGCGGTCGAGCTGTTCGTCGCCTGGGTCGAGGGCACGATCGCCGAGGTCGTCGAGGAGGACCCGGCGCCCTACGCGCCGCTGATCGGCGGGCTCATGCTGTTCGTCGCCGCGAGCAACGCGCTCTCGATCGTGCCGCGCGTCCGCCCGCCCACGGCCGAGCTGGCCGTGCCCGTCGCGCTCGCGCTCGTCGTCTTCGTCGCCGTCCCCTTCTTCGGCGTGCGCCGGCGCGGGCTGCGCGGCTACCTGCGCACCTACCTCGAGCCCTCGCCGCTGCTCCTCCCGCTCAACGTGATCGGCGAGCTCTCGCGCACGCTCGCGCTCTGCGTGCGCCTGTTCGGCAACGCGATGAGCGGGCAGATGATCGGCGCGATCGTCCTGCTCGTGGCCGGGCTCCTCGTGCCCGTGCCGCTCCTCCTGCTCGGCCTGCTCGGCGGGCTGATCCAGGCGTACATCTTCGGGATCCTCGCCGCCGTGTACATCGCCGCCGCGGTGCAGGTCGAGCGCGAGCCGCCCGCCCCCGCCCCGCCGCAGGCGGCCCCGCCGCCCCTCCCCCCCGGCCCAGGAGGGCCGCCCCCGTGAACGACGCCACGCTCCTCGCCGCCGTCTCGATCGCGACGGCCGGCTTCACGGTCGCGATCGGCTCGATCGGCCCGGCCCTCGGCGAGGGCCGCGGGCTGGCCGCCGCGCTCGACGCGATCGCGCGCCAGCCCGAGAGCGCGTCGACGCTCACGCGCACGCTGTTCGTCGGCATGGCCATGGTCGAGTCGACCGCGATCTACTGCCTCGTGGTCGCGCTGATCCTCCTGTTCGCGAACCCGCTCGTGCCGGGCGCGCCGGGCTAGCCGCGTGACGCTCGACCTGCGCCTCGTCGCGTTCGAGGCGATCAACTTCCTCGTGCTCGTGGCGATCCTCCGCCGGTTCCTGTTCGCGCCCGTGCGCGACGTCGTGCGGCGCCGCCGCGAGGAGCTCGCGGCGCGCGAGACCGCCATGGCCGCGCGGGAGCGCATGGCGACCGCGCTCGACGCGGCGGCGCGCGCCCGGCTGCTCGGGCTCGAGCAGGAGGCCGAGGAGCTCCGGCGCGCGGCGCGGGCGGCGGCGGCCGAGGAGGCCGAGCGCGTGCTCGCGGCCGCGCGGCACGAGCGCGAGGCGGTGCTGGCGCGCGCGCAGCAGATGCTCGGCGCAGGCAAGGCGCCGGAAGAGGCCCTGCGCTTCCTTGCCCACACCCTGACCAACACGCTGCTGCATGCGCCCAGCGCGGCGCTGCGCGAGGCCGCCCAGCAGGGCGACCTCGACCTCCTGCGCGCCGCCGAGCGCCTGTTCGACACCCGGGACACCACCACGCATGAATCTCAGCCCCAGCCTCCTGCGCAAACTTGAGGCCCTGGCCGAGCGGCGCGAGGAGGTCGGCCGGCTGCTGGCCGAGCCCGAGGTGCTGGGCGACGCACGCCGCTTCCGCGATCTCAGCCGCGAGTACGCCCAGCTGGAGCCGGTCGACACGGCGCTGGGCGAGTTCCGCCGCACCCGCGACGACCTGGCCGGTGCCGAGGCGCTGTGCGCCGACCCGGACATGCGCGAGCTGGCCGAGGCCGAGGTCCCCGCCCTGCGCGAGCGTCTGGCCGCGCTGGAGGAACGGCTCGGCCTGCTGCTGATCCCGGTCGACCCGCGCGACGAGGCCAACCTGTTCCTGGAAGTGCGCGCCGGCACCGGCGGCGACGAGGCCGCGATCTTCGCCGGCGACCTGCTGCGCATGTACCTGCGCTATGCCGAGCGCAGGCGCTGGAGCGTGGAGATCCTGTCCGAGAGCCCGGGCGAGCACGGCGGCTACAAGGAGGTCGTGGCCCGCATCGAAGGCCGCGGGGCCT
>JANJTH010000291.1 GCA_024711205.1 Planctomycetota bacterium
CGGCCCCGCGCCCGCGCAGGCCCCCGCGGAGCCCCGCGCTCCGAGCCCCGCCCCGGTCGCCGCGGCGACGCCCGCGCGCGCGCCGACGCGGGTCGCCGAGGCGTGCGGGCCCATGTTCGTGCTCGTGCTCGAGCTCCAGCAGCTCGCCGACCCCGGCCCGGGTGACGTGCTGCGCGGCCGGATCAACGCGCAGCTCGCCGCGACGGCGGCCGCCGCGCGCGCGCTCGGGGCCTCCGACGCCGCCGTGAACGACCTGCGCTACGCCCTCGTCGCGCTCGCCGACGAGGTGGTGCTCGGCTCGTCGTGGCCGCTCAAGGCCGCGTGGCTCGGGCGCCCGCTCCAGCTCGAGCACTTCGACAGCTTCGCCGCGGGCGAGGAGTTCTTCCGCCGGCTCGACGGCGTGCGCCAGGCTCAGGACCCGCACCGCCTCGACCTGCTCGAGGTCTTCGCGACCTGCCTGTGCCTCGGCTTCCGCGGCAAGCACGTCGGGGTCCAGGGCATGGAGGTCGTGCGCGGGCTCCAGCGCGCGCTCGTCGACGAGGTCAAGGCGGCCGCCGAGCAGGCCGCGCGCCAGGGCGCCACGGGCTCGGCGACCGACGTCGCGGCTGGCCGCACGCGCCGCCGCTCCGAGCCGGGCGAGCTGTCGCCGGCCTGGCGCCCGCCGGCCGAGCCGCTGCTCGCGCGCCGGACGCGCGACCTGCCCGTGCGCCTCGTGGCCGTCGTGTGCGCGGCGGCCACGCTGCTCATCTTCGTGGGCCTCGCGGCCGCCCTCCGCCACGAGACCTCGGCGGTCCTCTCGACGGTCGGGCAATGAGCCGCGCGCTCCCCGGACGACGGGTCGCGCTTCCGGAGGCGACGTGAAGGGCGCGTTCGTCAACCTGCTCGCCCTGGGCGTGCTCTGCGCGCTGCTGTGGTTCGGCGGGCAGTACTTCGAGTTCCCGGTCAAGCACCGCGTCGGCGCGATCCTCGTCGCGCTCGCGCTCTGGCTGCTCGTGTTCGTGTGGCAGCGCTTCCAGGCGATCCGCACGGCGCGCGTGATCGAGGCGCGGCTCCGCCAGCAGGCGGCCGAGCAGATCGCGAACAGCCGCCCGGCCGAGCGCGGGCAGCTCGAGGAGCTCGAGAAGCGCCTCCAGGAGGCGATCGCGGCCCTCAAGTCGAGCAAGCTCGGGACGAGCGCGCTGGCCGAGCTGCCCTGGTACATCATCATCGGCCCGCCGGGCAGCGGGAAGAGCACGGCGCTCCAGGCGTCGGGGCTCGAGTTCCCGCGGATCGGCCAGGGCCTCAACGGGATCGCGGGCGTCGGCGGGACGCGGAACTGCGAGTGGTGGTTCACCTCCGAGGGGATCCTCCTCGACACGGCCGGGCGCTACACGTCGGTCGCCGAGGACCGCGAGGAGTGGCTCGGGTTCCTCGGCATGCTCAAGCGCGCGCGCCAGCGCACGCCGATCAACGGGGCGATCGTCGCCCTGAGCGTGGTCGACGTGATCCAGGCCAGCGACGACAAGCTCGAGGACCACGCGCGCGCCGTCCGGGAGCGCGTGGACGAGCTGTGCCAGGAGCTCGAGGAGGTCTTCCCGGTCTACCTCATGTTCACGAAGTGCGACCTGCTCCAGGGCTTCGTCGAGAGCTTCGAGTCGCTCGGGCGCGCCGAGCGCGAGCAGGTGTGGGGCTACACGTTCGGCTACGAGGACCTGCCCGCCGAGCGGCGGCGCACGATCCTCCAGCGCGAGCTGGGCGGGCTCGTCGACCGGCTGAGCGTACGCCGGCTCGAGCTCCTCGCGCAGGAGCGGCCGCCCGCGGTCGCGCAGCGCCTGCACGCCTTCCCCCAGCAGCTCGCGCTCGCGTCGGACAAGCTCGTGCGCTTCGTCGAGCGCGCCTTCCCCGAGAACCCGTTCCGCGAGCAGCCGCTCCTCCGCGGCGTCTACCTGAGCTCCGGCACGCAGGAGGGGCGCCCGATCGACCAGGTGCTCGGCGCGCTGCGCCAGGCCTTCGGGGCGCCCGCCGCGGCCGACCCGGTCGAGGCCCCGCGCGAGAAGAAGAGCTACTTCCTGACGAACCTGTTCCGGCGCGTGGTCTTCCCGGACCGCGGGCTCGCCCGCAGCCTCGCGAGCGCCGAGCGCCGGCGGCGCGCCGCGCACGCGGCGACGATCGCCGCCTGCGCCCTCGCCGCGGTCGGGGTCCTGTCGCTCGCGCTGACCTCGTTCGTCGGCAACCGCGCGCTCACGGGCCGCGTCGCCGCCGGCGTCGCCGTCGCGGCCCCGATCGCCAAGGACGCCCGGGCGTCGCGCGCCGACCGCCTGAAGGCGCTCGAGGCGCTCCGGCCCGTCGTGGCCGAGCTGTGGGCCCACGAGCGCGACGGCTCGCCCTGGAGCCTCGGGTGGGGGCTCTACCAGGGCGAGCGCCTGGGCGCGGTGCGCAGGACCTGGACGGCCGAGCTCCAGCGCACGCTCCTCGGGCCGTGCCTGGCGGGGCTCGAGGAGGAGCTCGCGCGCGCCGCGGCGCCCGGCGCCGACATGTCGGCGCTCAAGCGCGAGTACGGGCTCGATCACGAGCAGGCCGTCTACGAGGCCGTCTACGAGCTCCTTCGCGTCTACCTGATGCTCGGCGCGCGCCTCGCGCCCGAGGCCGAGGCCCTGCGCGAGAAGCTCGCCGCGCGCGGCCGCTGGCTGCGCGGGCTCGGCGAGGCGGCGCAGGGCCCCGAGGCCGAGGTCGCGCGCGCGCAGCTCGACCTCCTGCTCGACCTGCTCCCCGTCGCCTCCGAGTGGGCCCCGCCGCTCGACGACGGGCTCGTGGCGCGCGTCCGCAAGAAGCTCGAGGACAACTACTGGGTCTCGCAGACCTACACGCGGATCCGCGACACGCGCGCCGAGCAGGCGGGCGTCGACACGGCCGCGGCGCTGCTCGGGCCCGGCGCCGCCCTGTTCGGGCCCACGGACCCGGTCTCGCGCGTGTTCACGCGCGCCGAGTGGGACGACCACGTGGCGCGCGCGGTCGCCGAGCGCAGCGACTACCTCGCCGCGCAGTACGCGGAGATGAAGACGCCCAAGTCGCGCGAGGCGATCGAGCAGGAGCTGCGCGGCTACTACGCGCTCGAGGGGCGGCAGCGCTGGCGCAAGCTGATCGACGACCTGCGCGTCGCCCCCTACGACGGGGTCGAGGGGGCGGCCAAGGCGCTCGACCTGCTCGGCAGCCCCCGCAGCCCGCTCCCCGCCCTCCTCGACGAGCTGTGGCTCCGGCAGTTCGTGCTCGACCGCGAGGACGCGCGGGCCGAGCTGACGCCCCGCCCGCCGCGCCGGCGCAAGCCCGACGAGCCGGTCCGCGCCTGGCTCGACCAGGCCCAGGACGAGTTCGCCCGCCTGGCCCGCGCCTTCGAGGAGGCGAGCAAGCGCCCCCGCGGCGAGCGGGTCTACGCGCTCGCCGAGGGCGACAAGCTGCGCGAGCTCGACCCGCTCCAGGCGACCTTCAAGGAGGTCGCGGCGGCGCTGCTCGACGACGTGGCCCCCCAGGCCCCGGCCGTGCAGGAGAGCCTCGTGCGCCGCGTGTTCCGCGAGGCGCTCGACCGGGCGGTCGAGGCGCTGCAGCGCGAGGCGCTCGCCGAGGCGAACGCGCGCTGGACCGCGGCGGTCCACGGGATCTACCGGGACCGCTGCGCCGGGCGCTACCCCTACGCCAAGGACGCGGCCGAGGACGCCCCGCTGCCCGAGGTCACCGGCATGGTGAACCCGGCCGACGGCGCGGTGTGGGCGATCGAGAAGGGGCTCTCGCGCCTGCGCGCCTACGAGGTGTTCGGGCGCGGGCTCGCGACCACGGGGCCGCTGTTCCAGCGGCACGTCGAGGGCGCGCGCCGCCTGCGCGACGCGCTGTTCCCGCCCGGGCAGCGGGCGCTGTCGGTGCCGCTCCGGGTCAAGCTCGTGAAGCGGCCGGGCGTGCGCAACCTGCGGCTCGCCCTCGGGGAGGACGCGTTCCGCGAGGACGAGCGGCCCGACCACAAGAAGGACATGACCTGGGGCACCCAGCCCGGGGCCAAGCTCTCGATCCAGACCACGGGCCAGACCGAGTGGATCCAGCGCGACTTCTCGAGCTCGCCGTGGGGGTTCCTGCGCCTGCTCGACGCTGGCGCGCTCGACCCGGGCAAGAGCGCAGGGCGCCTGTTCTGCTACACGTGGTCGTTCGACGTCGCGGGCGAGCAGCGCCTGGCCGAGGTCGAGCTCGAGGCGCTCCGCGAGGAGGCCCGGCCGGTCGTCGCGCGCGCCCTGTTCGTGGACCTCGAGCCGCCGCCGCCCGGCGTCGAGCAGTGAGGGAGGCGCCCCTCCGCCCCCGCGCGTGGAGCGAGCAGGCGTGAGCGTGCTCCGCGCCGAGTGCTGGGGGAAGCTCCCCACACACGGCGACTTCGTGCGGCACCGCGCGGGGGCGGAGCTGCAGGAGTTCGACCGCTGGCTCCAGGCGGGGCTCCTCGTGGCCCGGGCGAAGGTCGACTGGGGGGGGGCCTGGCCGGCCACGCCCCCCCTGTGGTTCCTGCGCCGCGCCGCGAGCGGGCGCGTGCTCCTGGGCGCGCTCTTCGCGAGCCGCGACGCGGCGGGGCGCGACTACCCGTTCGTCGTGGGGGGGACGCTCGACGTCCGCGAGGCCGCGCGGCCGGAGCTCACGCCGCTGCTCGCCGCGCAGTTCCTCGACGCGGCGGCCGCGCTCGGCGCGTGGGCCATGACGGGCGTCGACCACCGCGCGGTCGTGGCGGAGGTCGAGCGCCTGGCCGTCGAGGTCGACCCGCCCACGGCCGGGCAGCGGCTCGCGGCGCTCCTCGCCGCGACGACGCTGGAGCAGCTCGTCACGGGCGGCGGCGCCCCCTGGGAGGCCCGGCACCTCCTGCTCGACAACGCGGCGAGCCTGCTCGGCCCGCGCGCCCGCCCTCGCTTCGTCGTCGCGCTCCCCGGCGTCACCGACGCGGCCGGGGCCGCCGTGTGGCTGGCCCTCGTGGGCGCCCTGCGCGGCGACCCCGCGCGCTTCCCCACGCTCGCGACCTGGACGGCGGACCCGGGCGGGATCGCCGCGGGGCTCCGGGTCCTCCTCGTCGAGCCCGGCGGCGAGCACTTCCTGCCGCTCATGCTCCGGCACCTGCCGAGCGACGCCTGCGACCTCGCCCGCGAGGGCGAGGGCGACCCGAAGCTCGAGCGGGAGGCGCAGGGGCGCATGGCGGCGCTCGCGGCCGACGGCGCCCTCCCGCTGCGCGACCTCGCCCCGCGCCTCGCCGAGCTCGCGCGCTGAGGACGGCGGGGGGGCCACTCCGCTCCTGCGGCGCGGGGGGCGAGCTCGTCGGCGGCACGGGGCGCCTGCCCGACGACCCCTGCGAGCACGACTTCGGCGGGTGCAACCACCTCGTCTGCCGGAGCTGCGGGACGCGCGTGCGCTGGGGGCCGCCGGGCCTGCGGATCGCCCCGGAGGTCACCTTCCCGGATCACGCGGCGCTCGCCGCCGCCGAGCGCTGGGCGGACCTGGCGTTCGTCGAGCAGACGGGTGCCCTCGCCCGCCGGCTGTATTCGTGCGGGTGCTCGCACTGGGAGACGTCCGTCGCGGTCGACCTCGAGAACGACGGCGAGTCCCCGAGCGACCCGCGCGTGCCGTGGCGCTGCGCGGGGCACCCGGCGCCCACGCTGCCGCTCCGGCTCGACCACGGGCTCGTCGTCGCCGACGGCACGCGCTGGGACGACCTCGTCGACGCGGTCGTGAAGGGCGCCCGGCCGCGCCTGCTCGGGCTCCCGCGGGACGACCCCTCCGTCTGGCTCGCGTGGCTCCACCACCACCTCGAGGGGTTGCCGGCCTCCGAGCCGCTCGCCCGCGCGATCGTCAGGCGCCTCGACGACCTCGACCCTTCGGCCCTGCGGTCGGTGCTCGCCTCGCCCGCGGGGCGCCCGGCGCGCTGAGCTCGCGCCGGCGCCCGGTCGGCTCGAGCCAGGTCAGCCCCTGGTCTCTGCGCCTCCGCCGGCAGTGCCATGACGTCGCGCTCCGGGGCGGCCCCTCGTCGTCGAGCCTCGCCCTGCTCGAAGGGCCCGGGCTGAGCCCGATCCTGCGGCCCACCCCGCCGGGCAGGCGGCCCGCCTCGAGCCCGAGAGCGAGGAGCCGAGCGCCGAGGTCGAGGCGCACGGGCCGCTCGGAGGCGCCGGCTGACGAGGGCGCCCCCCCGGACGACCGCGCTCGGCGCCCTCGAAGGGAGGTCCGCGGCGGAGGCCCGCGCGAAGCCAGCGGCGTCGCCTGCGAGGTGGGAGCAGCTCGAGCACTCCCGGAGCGACCGTGAGTTGCGACCCGCGAAGCAGGCGGCGTCGTCGGCGCGCTTGGCCGAGCCGGCGACTCCCTCCGGGGCGCTCAGCGCGGCGGGGGCGCCAGGTCGACGCAGGTCGCGCCGCGGAGGAGCACGGTCGCGTAGCGGGCCTCCTTGCCCTGGCCGCGCTCGAACCAGCGCACGAACACCTCGACCAGGTAGGCCCGCGGCGTCGCGGGGTCGTGGGCGGGGCCCGGCAGGGGCGTGACCGCGACGTCGTACTGATAGCCCGGGTCGGTGACCCAGGCCTTGTCCCGCACGAGCCAGCGGGCGTCGAGCGCGGCCTGGCCCGCGGCGGCCGGGGCGCCCGCGTCGTCCGGCGCCGCCCGGGGGAGCGCGTCGAGGTCGAGGCCCTGCGCGAGCGCCGGGCCCAGGTCGGCGAACACGGCGTCGGCGAGGAGCGGGGCCTGCGTCGCGTGCTCGGCGCGGCGGCCGGCCGAGGCGCCGGCCACGAGGAGCGCGAAGGCCGCCGTGAGGCCGATCCCGAGCACGCCCAGGGCGACGATCACCTCGAGGAGCGTGAAGCCGGCCCGCCGGAGCCGGCCGCCGCGCGCGCGCCGGGCCGGGCTCATCGGGCCTCCCACCAGCGGTCGGACCAGTCCTCGCGGTAGGCGGGGACGGCCACGACGAGCTCGAACGTCCGGCCCACGACGACCTCGCCCTGGTGCTCGGCGGGCTCGGTCCCGCGGGCGCCGCGACCGTCGGGGGCCACGACGAGCGCGTCGCCGTCGACGCGCTCGTAGCGGATCCACTCCTGGTCGACGAGCACGTGGCCGCCGTCGGGCGGGCAGCGGCTCGCGTCCTGGAGCCACACCTCGCGGTCCGTCGCGCCGAGCGGGCGGGCCAGGAACGTCGACGTCCCGGCCTCGGGCCGCTCGCGGACGGTCAGCGCCACGTAGACCTTCTGGGGGAACACGTCGTCGCGCGGGTCCTGGAGCGAGGCCGGGCCGCGGAACAGGTGGACGTGCCGCGGGTGCGGGTCGGCGGGCCGCAGGAGCGCGCGCGTCGAGTCCCAGTAGTCGAGCGGCCCGCTCTCCTCGCGATCGGTCGGGTTGCGCAGGCACGGCCCCGACCGCCAGGTCGTCGTGAACTGGGTCCAGAACCGCAGCTCCACCCACAGGACCTCGGCCGCGAACGGCCGGAGCAAGGCCGGGCCGGGCGGCGCGTCGTCCTCGTCGCCGCCGGCCTCGGGCCCCCCCGGCGCGAGGCCGAGCGCGTCGGCCGGCGCGGGCGCGCCCGGGCGCGCCACGGGCGTGGGGGCGAGCGCCCAGGCGCCCTGCGCGTCGAACAGGCTCCCGGGGGACCCGATCGGGGCCCGGTAGCCGCGGTAGAGCACGGCGTCGGACCCGAGCACCCAGGCCACCTCCTGGGCGCCCCCCGTGGCGCGGAGGCGCGACGCGCGCGCCTCGGCCAGGTCGTCGCGGGAGTCGATCACGCGGTCGCCGAGCACGGTGCTCCCGGCCAGCCCCGTGATCGGGTGCTCGCTCTCGGCGGTGATCGTGCGCACGAGGAACAGCCGCTGCCGGCCCGCGTCGTCCGTGTCGCAGAGCAGCCGCGCCTCGACGCGCGTCGTCTCGCCCGGCGGGGCGTCGTCAGGGACCACGAGCGCCTCGAGGTCGTCGCGGAGCTGCCCCAGCACGGCCTGCGCCGTCTCGAAGGAGCTCCGGCGCGCCTCGCTCCGCCGCCACGTCGCGAGCCCGCCCCGCAGCGCGACGATCAGCGCCGTCCCGAGGAGCGTCAGCACGCCCATGGCGACGAGCAGCTCGAGGAGCGTGACGCCCCGGCGGGCGCGCCGGGGCCGGCGCCCCCCCGCGACGGCCGGCGAGCTCGCGCCCGCGCCCGCCGCCCCC